>JBMFPD010000066.1:0-13165 GCA_049969295.1 Anaerolineae bacterium
CCCAATGCGCTGGCCCAAGGCCGTTCCGGCAGAGACCCGGACCGACTCCACCTGGATGTTCCACGCCATTTTTGTCCTCCCTCGAGATTAGCCAAACTCGGGGCCTCCAGTGCCATTCTCTGGCGGCATTGGGGGCCACCTCTGGTTATCCCAGCGCCTCTTTGGCGATCTTCTCGACGATGCGCTTTACATCAGCCTCGTCGAAATCGAGAGTGGGCACTTTCTCCACGCCCTCTTTGGCGATCACCGTCTCGTAGGCATAGGGAATGCCCAACCTCTCCAACACCTTGCTGGCACAGCGGTTGGCGCAACCGTTGATGACGATCAGGCTCTTCGCCCGCCGGGCGATGTCCACGTGCACTTTGGACTCCGCAGCCACCGCCGTGATACAACACATGCGGGCCTCTTTGTTTGAGTTGGTGAGTTCCACTGCCACCTGATGGCCCACCTGGCCCACACTGGCGGCTCCATCGCAAGCTAGGATGATGTGCAAGTTCTCGGCCTCCTTGGCACAGAGAGGCAGCATTCTGACAGGCGCTTCTCGGTTGAGTTCCTCAGCCATTTTGCGATTCCTCCATTTTGTTGTTTGTGATCCCTACGACCCATGTCTGGCCATGCTTCCGAGAGGGTGGAGCCGCGGGGTGAGCCCTTTCCCACCGCGCTGAACCCTGGCTCAGCAGCGATCAGGCCCTCTTTCTCCGGTCCACCTTCCTCCACGATCAGCGGATGACCATCACCGGGCAGGGCGCATGCTTGGTCACGTTCTCCACCGTATTGCCCAGCAGCAACGCCTTCAGCCCCCGTTTGCCGTGAGCGCCCAGGACGATCATGTCGACGTCCAGTTCCTCGGCCACGGCCAGGATCTGACGCCAGGGGACGCCGATGCGCACAACCGGTTCCACCGCCACTCCCTCGCTTGAGATTTCGGCGACCTCCTGGGCCAACCGCCGTTCCACGGCCTGGGCCAAGGTCGCCTCGGTCCACGCCTCAGCCTGGGCCAGGTTCGCCTCGTTTACCTCCGGCTTGACCACCGACGAGAGCACAGGCACATCGGCCACATCGGCCACGGCCAGGGCGAAGAGTTTGCCGTCGCTGCACCGTGCGCAGTGCACCGCCCAGTCCCTTGCCCGGGTCGCGTGCTCGGAGAAATCGGTGGCCCACAGAATGCGTTTGAACATCGTTTCACCTCCCTTCTTCGGCCGAACTAGTCGGACGCCGGGTGCCTGACGCCCCGCGCTGTGGCCGCTCGGCGCACCGTCTGGCGGTTCAGATACCGGTAGAACAGGCTGGCCGTGAGCATTTGCAGGATGAAGGCCAGGGCCACCGGCAGGCCCACCAGCGGCTGCCCCTGGAAACTGGCTAGGGCCAACCCCACGGCGATGGGCAGGTTCTTCATGCCCGACGAGTACGTGACGGCGATGCGCTGCTCCCAGCCAAAGATGTAGCGGCCCAGTCCGTGTGGCACCAGGAAGCCCAGTGGGAAGATGAGCACCACCGCCCCCAGGAGCCCAGACACCAGCGACCAGCGTGCCCGAATGAGGGGCACGTTGACGTTGCACACGGCGAACATCAGGAGCACCGCCGTCAGTGCCGAGAGCGCTGGCAGGACGGGCAGGTACGGCCTGGGGTTCCAGAAGCGATCAGCCAGCCAGCGGGCAATGAGCCCCAGAGCCAGCGGGATCAGCAGGATGACGGCCAGGTCCCGAAACATGGCCCACGGGTTGATCTGCACGCTTGAGCCGGCCAGTCCCACCATGAGCGGCGGGATGAGGAACGGGCCTAGCACCATGGTCAGGGTGTTGATGGCCATGCCCAGGGGGACATCCCCCCTGAGCAACGCCGTCCAGACCGCAGCCATGCCCGCGCAAGGCACCACTCCCACCAGGATGATGCCGGTCGCCAACTGTGGATTGCTCACCAGCAGGCGCGCCAGCGCCCAGCAGAGGAGCGGCATGTAGACGAAGTTCAGGGCCAGCCCCACAATCACGGCCAGCGGCTGGCGCGCCACCAGGGCGAACTGGCGTGGCGTGATGGTCAGGCTGATGAACAGGATCATCAGAAAGGTGAGCCCTTTGGAGTACCCCTGCAACGTCTTGCCAGGTGCGGTGGTCCACAGCCCCAGTAGCAGCCCTACGGCTACAGCGATCAGGATGATGGTCTGATAGTTCTTGCGCACGAACTCAGCGGCTCGCAGCATAGAATGCCTCCCCGTGTTCAGGAGTGAGGTTCCAGCGAACGACAATGCCGGTCGCCAGCCAGCGGCCGTTCTCCTAGCGGCACTCCAGGCCGCGCTGGGCGAAGACGACCTCTACCTGTTCCAACCCGGCGGGGGCCAGTTGTCCGGTCTTCACCTTCTCCACCGCTTCCAGGACGGAGCCTTCTCCCTCCATCAAGAAGACCGAGATGCCGGCCTCCAACAACCAGCGGTAGGCCTGCGGGTTGAGGACGCCGGTCACCACGGCATCAAGCCCCAGGCCAGCCAGGTGCTTGGCCAGCGCCATGCCCTGGCCGCCCGGCAGGTCGCGGGCTGGGTTGGGGAAGGCCTGGAAGTCGCCCTCCTCGTCCACGACCACGATCTGCTGACATTTGCCGAAGTCCGGGTCAAGCCAGGCCCCCAGGCCGGCTCCCTTCGCGGTCACGGCAATGCGCATCTTCACCTCCCTAATAAGGGGGTGAGGCAGAGGAGACCCTCTGCCCCACCCCGCCGATCCCTACTGGGCGCCGTTGCCCTGGATCAGCCGCTTGATGGCCTCCACAGCCTGCTCCGTGGTCATGTTGCGGATGTCCACCCCCGATGACTTCTCGGGGTCGAACCCTGCTGCCTCGAAGGCATCGCGGTACATCTTCCATTGCATCTCCGGGTCGCAACCGGCCACGTACAGGCGCTCTGTGGAGCCGCCTTCCAGCAAGGTCGCGAGGAAGGCATCCCCATCCCGGGCGCACAACTGGGGATGGATGGCCACGTAGTCCACCAGTTTGGCCCGACGAATGGCATTGCCCACCTCAAAGATGTTCATCTCCTGAAACGAAGGGCATGTGCCCTGGCACACGCACAGAAGCAAGCCTTTCTTTCCCATGTTGGACCTCCTATTCCTCATCGCCGAAGTAGGTGATGGCCCCTTCGGGGCAGACTTTGGAGCACCCGCGGCAGAACTCCACGCAGTTGTCGGGGTTCACCACCTGGGGCGTGGAGCCGTCCAATTGGACGAACACCTCATGCGGGCAGAATTCCACGCAGGTCCCACAGGCGATGCAGAGGTCCTCATGGATGATCGGATACCAGGTTTTCGCCATTTCTCGGTCTCCCTGTCAAACGTTGTTGGAGTTGAAGCAGCCAGATTGCCCCACGATGACGGAACGTTCGCTGGGAGACCGATTAGGGGGGACGAACGCGACAGTAGCACCCGTCGCCCCTGCACGCCGTGCAGGCGCGCGCCGGACACCCCCTGCCGCAGGCCCCGAGCCTCTTGCAGGATGCCTTGCACATGTCTATGCGGTTTCGTCCTCTGGGGCATGGGGTAGAAGCCCCATGCCCCAGAGCGCTCCTTTCTACCAGATATGGATGCCGAAGTAGGCGGTGATGAACTTCAGCGAGACGTACAGGAAGTAGAGACCGAAGATCAGTTTCAGGGTGTAGGGCTTGAAGCGTTTGATGATCGCGGCCCCTACCTGCGCGCCGATGATAGTCCCGCCGCCGAGAAGACCCCCGGCCGCCATGACCACGAACCCCTGGGCCACCTTGATGAGCCCGCCCACCAGGGCCAGGGGCACCATCACCGCCAGCGACGTGCCCATGGTGATGTAGACCGGCGCGCCGAACAGGTAGATCATGCCCGGCACCAGGGCATAGCCCCCGCCCAGACCGGCAACGCCCGTGGCAATGCCCACGACGAAGCCGAAGGCAGCCATCCCCCAGCCCGATCCAGGGATGGTCTGGCCCTCCCCCTTGGCCGGTCCCTTGCCCAGCGCTCCCTCCACGCCTTCCCAGATCATGCGGATGGCTGGCCACAGGAAGATGAGGCCCAGGATCAGGCCGAGGAGCGCCGCATGAGGGGCCACCAGGGTGAAGAGCCACGACCCCAGGAGCACGCCCAGGACACCCCCACCGCCCAGCCAGAGGGCGGCTCGGACGTCCAGGTTGCGCCGCAGGAGGTGCCCCCAGGCCCCGGAGAGGGCGGTGAAGATGACGGCGAAGAGGGTGGTGCCCACGGCCAGGGGAGCAGGGAAGCCCATCCAGAAATGGATGATGGGCAGCATCACGCTGCACCCCCCTGTCCCGATGAGGCCGCCAAGCAGTCCAGCGGCGAAGCCCACGATGAGGAGCAGGACCCACTGCCCGGCGGTGAGGGGCTTGCCAGCGACCTGCGCCTGCCCCGAAGCCGCGGCCCACAGGACCACCGCGGCGATGATCAGGAGCAGGATCAATGTGGGCGTCTGGTTCCGGACCCATGAACTTGTACGCGCGGCCACGGCGTTCCCTCCTACGATCTGGTGTTCTCGTTGTTCTCCAACCCCGTCCTCACAATCAGCACCGAGCAGGGTGCATGGCTTGCCACGTGGTTGGACACGCTCCCGAGGAGCAAGGCTTTGGCCGGAGACAGGCCGCGATGGCCCACCACGATGAGGTCAAATCCCCCTTCTTTGGCTGCCCGAACGATCTCGTCCGCCGGGTCGCCCACGCGGAGCAGGAGGTTTGCTTTCACACCAGCCTTGGCCAGGACTTCACGAGGCTCATTGAACACCTCCCAGGACTGGATGCTTTCCGGGGGTGCGGCCGTGGGGGTGGGCCCCAGTGTCGTATACGCCACCGGGATGACGTTGATCAGGGTCACTTCCCCAATGCCGCGTTCGGCAGCCAGCTTCGCCGCGGCCTTGACGGCCGCCAGCCCGTACTGCGAACCATCCACACCGACCAGGATGCGGCGCATCTCACACCTCCTCGCCCATTCCGGGCACGGGGCCTGCGCAAGAGGCCCCACAGTTTGGCCGATTTGGCCCAGCCTCATCCGCCCAACCTCGGAACCGACCGAGGGCAAAAGACGCCCTCTCATGCGCCAGTCGGACGAAAGCCGGGCGGAGGCCGCTTGATCCCCGGCCCCCGGCCTCCCTGACACGGGCAGAGTTGGAGCCTACGCGCCCCGAACCACGGTCGGCACATGCTCGCCTCCCGTCCCGCCTCCATGCCCCCTGTGGGGGAAAGCCTCATGTATGTGCATTTTACACTTAAACTATACTACGGGCCTCTCCATCTGTCAAGTCTCCGCAAGGATCCGGGGAGGGCCTTTCAGACCTGACCGGACCTGAGCATCCAGGCCGGATCCCACGGTTCGTCCAGGACCTGGACCTCCACCGCCGAGACGCCCGGAACGGCAGCCGCCGCCTGACGGACCTGCTCCGCCAGGAAGCCGGCCAGGGGGCAGAAGGGCGCGGTGAGGACCATGCCGATCTCCACACGGCCGGCCTCGTCTATCCGCACCTGGCGGATCATCCCCAGGTCCACCACGCTGAGCCCGATCTCCGGGTCCATCACCGGACGCAGGGCCTCACGGATCTCTTCTTCTGTAGGCATGTTCATCCCTTTCTTGCTTGAACCTCACGGTCCTTCCTGGCGCAGAACGCGGCATACTCCCGCAGGAGGGCGACTTTGTAGGCCTCCTCGGCGGCACGGGGCACGTAGTTGCGCGCTTTGACCAGGGTCAGCAGTTCATCCGCGACGAGGGCATCGTCGGGACCGAAGCCCAGGGCGTAAAGTTGCTCAAAGGCCGCTTCCAGCCCGACCAGCCCCACGGTCCGGCCGTCGCCCCGGATGTCCACCTGGGTGACATCGGTGGCGCCCTGGCAGCAACCGGCTGTCCGCCACGTCATGGCTTGCCCCTCCTCAGGAACGCACCCTTCATCAACCAGCCGAACAGCACCCACCGCCAGAGGGGGGAGTGAAAGAAACCTCCCCCGACTTGGCGAAGAAGACCATGCCCCCGAAGATCTGGCCCGTATTGTCGCTGCCGCAGCGGGGACATCGGGGGCTCAGCCCCTCGTCCTTCTCCTGGAACGAGGCGCGGATTTCAAACTTCTCCCCGCAGTCACCGCACTGGAACTCGTAGGTGGGCATCTTGCACCTCCTGCCTACGCCTGGTGCTTTTGCATCAACTCGCGCATCAGGGCGATCATCTCCTCCCGGGTGGGGAAGCGGATCGCCTCCATCGGGCACATCTTGGCGCAAGCGCTGCACCCCACCACGCAGTTGTAGGGATTGGCCACCACCGGATGGTGGTCGTTCCCATCCCACGTATACACCCCATTGGGGCAGAATTCCAGACACTCCTGGCACCCCACGCACAGGTCGTAATTTACCGTGGGGTACCAGGGGATTTCCTCCCTGGGAATCCCGTAGGGCATGGATATCTCCTCCTGCCACTGTGCGCCGCTCTGGGGCCGGTTTTTCAGCGGTCCTCCCCGCGCCAGCAGGCGATCCCGCCCGCGCGAGAGGGAGCACGCCCTCCCAACGTGCAGGACCGCACCGGGGGCAGGCAGCGCGGTCGCGCCCGCCCCCGGCCGCCTCCTGCACCGTTGAGCAGACCCTCAGGGGCGGCTATTCGGTCGCCTTGGCCACAGCCTCGGCCACCTTCTGAAAGGCTTCGTCTGTGGACATGTTCCGCAGGTCCAGGGGGATGACCTGCCGGTCAAAGTCGCCCCCCATCTCAGCCAGCGTGTCCTTGAACATCTTGCGCTGCATGCGGGGATCACAGCCTCCGACGATATAGGTGTGGGCATTCTTGAAGTAGTCCCGCCAGAACCGATCCCCGTCGTCCACGCACAGCTGCGGGTGGACGATCGCGTACTCCACAGCGAGTTCGTTGCGCACGCGGTTGATCAGCTGCCAAAGGTTCAGGCTCTGGAACCCCGGGCACTCCCCGGTGCAGTAACACATGACGAATCTCGGTTTGCCAGCCATGGTTCCCTCCAAAGCCTCCTCAGTTCTCAAGATGGTGATACGGGTCGGTGATCTCACGAAAGCGCAGGATCACCTTTCTGGCGGAGGCCGCTTGATCCCCGGCCCGCGGCCAGTCTTGCACGGGCAATGGGCACCTCCTCCAGAAGCATGACACGTGCACCGCATCGTGGGACGCCCCTCCCCTTGTGCTACTGAAGCATCCCCCGCACGATCACGTCCACAGCGGTCTCCTCGTCCAGACCCCGGGACATCAGGGTCTCCAGTTCCTTCTTGTCCACGGTGCCGATGGCCGCCTCGTGGGTCACGTAGGCGCGGTCATCCTGCACCCGCACCACGGGGATGGCGCTGGCCACGGCCTGGTCCCGCACGATCTCCACGCAGTCCACGTGGCCACGGGTGAAGGGGGCGTTCCCCTCCGTGGTCCCGATGACCTCGCTGGTGGCCTGGTCCCGCAGGGCGATGCGGGCCTTGGCCAGGCCCCGGGCATAGGGCCCGTTGAGGCGGATGGTCTCCTTCACGCTGATGCGGTCCGTCCCCTTGCCGTAGGCCTTGGTCACCAGTTCCGCCGTCCCCTTGGCCGCCACGTCCACGACGTAGTCAAACTCCATCACGCCCACCCGGCCGGTGGTCAGGGCGAACTCGGTGACGAAGGTCGCCCCCTCGTCCACGGTGACCCGGGCCCTGGGCAGCACCTGGGTGCCCCCACCCTCCCCGTGATAGTGAGTCTCGGCGTACTTCATGGAGGCCCCTCTGGCCACGTGGACCTGGGCTTCCATCAGGTGCACCACCTGCTCGGCGTTGGGGAAGGTGCAGTGGGCCAGGAACTCCACCTGTGCCCCCTCGCCGATCTCAAAGGTGGAGTGGATCTCCTGCCGCCCCTCCTTCGGCAAGAGCCCGAAGCAGAGGTGCACCGGCCGCTCCGGCCGGGTCCCCGGGTCCACCCGGACGTGCACCCGCACGCCGTGCTCCAACTCCTCGGTCTCCATGTGGACGCCGGGCACCTCGTTCGCCCCCAGCACGCGGTTGCCGTGGACCACCAGGCTCCCCACCTTGGGGGAGCGGAGGAAGCTCGGGTCGCCACCGGACCGCTGGTACGCCTCCAGGATGGCCTCAAAGTCGCTCATAGCCCCCTCCCGGTGCCTCCACCGGTTCCGCCACCTCACAGGGGCGGCACCTCCGGGCGTAGTGCCGGCGGACTTCCGCCGGCTCGCCGACCCGCAGGACCTCGCCCCCGCACATGAGGGCCGCCCGGTCCGCCACCGGGACCATCTCGTCCCGGTGGGTGATGAGGAGGACCGTGGTCCCTTCGTCGCGCAGCCGTCGGATGAGGGCGCCGATGTCGTCCAGCGAGAGGACGTCAATCCCCGAGTCCGGTTCGTCCAGGATGGCGAGCTTCGGCCGCATGGCGTAGACCGCGGCTAGTTCAATCCGCTTGCGCTCGCCGCCGGACAGGGTTTCGTTGACGGTGCGATCCAGGTAGGCCAGGGGCGACAGGGCCACCGCCTCCAGAGCCTGTTCCATGCGCTCGCGGGAGGGGTTCTCCATGCCCAGCGCCAGGTAGTCCTTGACCTTCAGGCCCTCAAAGTGCGCCGGTTCCTGCCAGGCCAGGGTGATGCCCCGCCTGGCCCTCTCGGTGATGGAAAGATTGGTCACATCCTCCCCGTTGAAGAGGATGCGGCCCCGGCTGGGGGTGTAGCCCGCGCACCCCATCAGTACGTAGGCCAGGCTGGACTTGCCCGACCCGTTGCGCCCCAGAAGGGCGAAGATGACCCCGCGGGGCACTTCCAGGTTCACGCCCCGCAGGATGGTCTGGCCCTCCCGGACTAGGTAAAGGTCCTCCACCACGAGCAGGCTCTCTTGGGCCACAGTCCTCTCCATCCCTGTCCTCGATCCCCTCCTCACGGACCGCCGGAGGAAGGCGTCCTTGCACAACCATGCGGCCTAGAACAGCCGCTTTCCCGGAAGTTCCCGGATGCCAGCCCCGGGCACCTGGATGAGGACCTTTCAGCCTCCCTCCAGGGCCTCGTGGACCGGCTTCTTGAGGTGCTGTTCCAGGAACTCCAGGGCACCCTCCGCATCCCGGTCCAGGAGGATGCGGTACAGTTCCAGAAGTTCCTCATCCTCCAGAGGAACGACCAGCGCTTTCTTCATGTTCCCCGCCTTGGAACCCACCCGCAGAAGGTGCGGCGCTCAGACATGCCCACCCTGGCGCGCCTCCCGGCAGCGCGGGCAAGAGCACCCCTCCAGAGGATAGGGGGATGGCTCCGAGGCAGCGCTCCCCTCTGCCGGAAGCCCCACCATGTCCCGGACCAGGGCCCGCAGTTCGGCGAGACGTCCATCCCGCACCCGGTAGTAGGTGTGCTGCCCGATCCGCACATCCTCCACCAGCCCAGCCCTCCGCAACACAGCCAGTTGCTGGGAGACGTAGGGCTGCGTCTTGCCCAGGATGGCGTTCAGGTGGCAGACGCACTCCTCACGCTGGCAGAGGATCTCCAGGATCCTCAGGCGCACCGGGTGCGCCAGGGCCTTGAGCAGCCGGACCTCGTTCCTGACCACCGTCACTTCCCTATGCTCCATGCATTTTTTTGCATTATACGCCCAGCGGTCAGGCGTGTCAAATCGGGACACGACAGGGACCAGGGCTGTCCCGTTTTCACAAAGGGGAAGGCTATACCGCCCTTCCCGGCGCAGGGGGCACACCAGGAGGCGTGCCCTACGGTCTGCCGTGCCAGAAGGGCGTCAGAGTCCTATAAAAATGGGTCGGACCTGACAACAGGGACGAAGAGGGCTGCCCCGCCCTTGTCCGGCGGCGGGGCAGCCCCTCCGCGCGTCATCCAGCGCCCGAAAGCGTGGCTCAGGCGGGCCTCCACCGGTCAGCGGGGGGCGCGGGCAGCCGCTGCCTCCAGGAGGATGGGCTTGATCACGGCTGTCCAGCGCTCGTAGCCCCGCGCGTTGGGGTGCAGGCCATCAAATCGGTACAAGCGGCGATCCGGCAGGCCATCTGGCCCCAGGAACTGCTCGGTCAGGTCAATGAAATGCAAGCGTGGGTCGGTCTCCGTGTGGGCCTGGATCAGGCGGTTGGCCTCACGGGCGATGGGCCAGAGTTTCCAGCGCGCCGGGGTTGGGGTGATGCCGACGTAGTAGATCTGTGTGTCGGGCAGGGCGGACAAGACCTTCTCCACGAAGGCGCGGTAGCCGGCAAAGACTGCCTCGGGGGTGGCGGGCTTGCGGCCTGCGATGTCGTTGGTGCCAGCGAACAGGACGACGGCCCACGGGCGGTAGGGCGTGACGATCCGATCCGCATACCGGGCCACTTCGCCGATCCTGGACCCGCCGAAGCCCCTGTTGATGAGGAGGGCCAAACTGTGGAAGAGGGGACCCACGAGAGCCTGATGGCCCGGGGCGGGTACTACGCGGACCTCTACAACACCTACTTCCGGCACCAGTCCCTGGAGTACGTGGAGAGCATGGGGGCGCGGGCCTAGGGAGTTTCCAGGCGCAGCCAGTCCAGGGCGCCGGCCACCTGCGGTTCCGTCAGCGCCTGCCCCACCGCCAGGGAGACCGGCCGCAGGAGGTCCATGCCCTCCACGGCCTGCCCGGGGGCCGCACCCCTGGCCCCGATGAAGGCGTGCCCCCAGCGGAACTTGCCCCGCAGGTCCCCCCGGACGCCCACGGATCGCAGCGCCTCCACCGCCTCCTCCGCCAGGCGGAGGGAGGCCTCGTCGTTCACCGCCCCCAGGACGAGCATCCCCTCCGGCACGGCACGGACGAAGGCGGCTAGAGCGTGGGCTGCGGCCTCGTCCCCGTGGGTGTCAAAGGAAGCGGCCGCCCGCACCTCCCCGGTGGCGGGGTCCACCACGGCCAGGTTGTACCCGCGCCCTCCCGGGGAGACATCCCGGCCGTCCACGTAGAGGTGGGCGAACCAGCCCACCTCCAGGCCCGCGCTGCGGGCGTACAGGTGCACGGGGGAGCGGACGCCCGTCGCGCCCACCTCCTGCCCGGCGGGGAGGGCATTGGGCAGGAAAAGCCGGGCCCAGCGCAGGTCCGCGCGGTGGACGCCCCGCCGCACGAGACGTTGCGGCACGTCCCACTGGACCTCGTTCCACCCCGGCGAAAGGGGCCGTGCCCCCAGGGCATGCCCTTCCCAGACCAGGTCCACCCGCTGGCCTTCGCCCGGCGCGTAGAGGCGCAGGCGGAGGCGCAGGGCCTCCCCTTCCCCGGGGAGGAGGAGGCGCGTTCGGGAACGCTCGGCCCAGACGACGGCCTGGCCCTCCCAGGCGCTCGTCCCGCTCCACCCTTCCCCCAGGAAGAGGCGGTCCTCCGGAGCGTCAAAGTCGGCTTCCCACACCCCTTGCTCCTGCCCCTTCACGGCGTAGACCACGTGGGCCGCGTCCTGGTAGAGCGGCTCCACCGGGAGGACCTCAGCCACGTACCGCTGGAGGTCCGGGGAGGCCTTCTCCTTGTGCACCACGGCGTAGCGCACCCGGAAGAAGCCCAGGACCCCCGGGGCGACCTGCGCGTCGGCGCGCCAGGTCCCTTCGGGCAGGGGGTGGCCGTTCTCCAGCGCGAGGAGGCTGTTCAAGATGGGGGCCTCCACGAAGTACTGGAACTTCAGTTCTGGGTTGCGGGAGGTGTTCCCGCTCAGAAGGCGGCCGCCGTGGGCCGTCTGGTAGAACTGGGCGTACATGAAGACCGGGTCCAGGATGCCGAAGATGCGGAACCCGTTGCGCCAGGCCAGGGGGAGGTCCAAGACGGCCCATTCCTCTTCCGGCGGCCCCTGGACCACCCGGTAGGCTTCCGGCACCCGCAGGTCGGAGAGGGGCAGGGGCACGGAGAGGTACTCCGCCCCCATGCCCAGGGCCAGGAGCAGGGCGAGGAGCCCCTGCCCGCGGGGCCGGCGAGCAAGGCGCGGGAGGGCCTCTCGCGCCCCGTAGGCGGCAAGGACCGCCAGGCAGAGGAGGACCAGGACGGCGAAACGGCCGGGGTAGCGGTTCCCCTTGAAGAAAGGCACCTCCTGCAGGAGGAGGAAGGGGAGGGGCGGCCCTACCTCCCGCCCGTTCCAGTGGGCGCGGGGGCCCAGGGCCAGGACCCCGAAGGCGAGAAGCGCCAGGGCGAAGAAAGCCTGCTTCCGCTCCCGTCGGAAGAGGAGCCCCCCCACCGCCAGGCCCAGGGCCACATAGCCCAGGTACAGGTGCTGCCCTTTGTCCTTGGGGAAGGCCCAGCGGGCCGCCACCTCATCCCCCCAGAGGGGGTGCAGTTGGGTGGGCAGGACGAAGCCCAGGAGGTCCGCGGAGAAGGTCTCGGCGAAGCCGCTCCCCTCCACCAGGAAGTCCCCCTCCGCCTGCAGGTCTGGCCACATGGCGGCCACGACGGGGCTCACCGCCAGGAGCACGAGCGCGCCCAGGAGGGCCAGGCCGGGCAGGGTCTGGAGGAGGGCGCGTGGCCGCCGCTCCCAGAGGCGCACTGCGGCCCACCCCAGGGCGTAGGCCGCGGCGAAGAGGGCGAGGAACGAGGCGTATGTCAGTTCGGCCCAGGCCTGGAAGGCGAGGAACAGGGCCGCCAGGGCCCACTCCCGCCACTGCTTTGGCCTCCCGAAGGCCCGCATCAGGGAGAGGACGCAGAAGGGGACCCACTGGGAACTGGCGATGTTGAACTGGCCCAGCGCGGCGAAGAAGAGTTTAGGCGAGGCGAAGCCGTAGACAAAGCCAGCCAGCCAGGCCGCGGCTTCCCGGGCCCAAGGGTCCTTCCCCCTTCGGAGGAGATGCCGGGCGAGGAGGTACGCGCCGTAGGCCCCCAGCACGTACGAGGAGAGGAGGATGAGGTTGCTGGCCGGGACGAGGCCCAGGGTGGCCTGGAGGGGGACGGAGAGGAAGGCGTTCCACACGGTGAGGGTGTAGAAGGCCAGGTTGATGCCGAGGGGGTAGAACATATGGGTGCAGGCGAAGGGCGATCGCCCCAGGCGCAGGAGCGCGTGGGGGACCCACCAGAGGTTCCAGGCCAGGGCGGGGTCGTCGCCCCCGTCGCCGGGGACGTGGGTGGCGAAGTGCGCGGCCAGCGGGTAGGTGAGGAGGAGGCTCAGGAGGGCGTAACTCAGGAGCACGGCGACGTGCTTCCAGCCTCCCTGTGCGGGTCTCTTGCTGTGCGGGTTCCCTGTGGCCGACACCATCGCTTCCTCCCGGAGCCTCAGCCCTGCGCCCCCTACTCCCCTGCGAG
>JBMFPD010000067.1:0-13126 GCA_049969295.1 Anaerolineae bacterium
AGGGTGAGGCGGGCGGCCGCAGCCAGGATCCCGCCGTGGATCCACGGCAGGACGAGCCAAGTGGCCTCCGTGGACTGGTAGGCCACGAGCAAGCCCACGAAGCCGGCGATGAGGGCGAGGAGCATCCGGCGGTGGAGGGTGGGTCCGGCCGTCTGCGCCGCCCGGGCCCCGCGCCAGAGGAGGGCGGCGACGAAGCCGCCGAAGAGAGCCAGGCCGATGATCCCGGTGTCCAGCAGGAGGTGGAGGACCAGGTTGCTCACCCAGGCCCAGCGCCGCCCCCGCTCGGCGTAGAGGACGGCCATGCTCCCCGTCCCCCAGCCGACGATGGGACGCTCTAGCCAGGAGGTGAAGGCGGCCTGGTACTTGGCCAGGCGGCCCACCACGGTGACCTCTTCTTCCAGGCGGGTGAAACTGGCCAGGCGGTCCACCAGGGGGATGTCCCTGGGCGCGAGTTCCACAAAGAGCCACAGGAGGCCCAGGAGAGCGAGGAGGGCGACAGCCGTGAGCACCAACCGGCGGGAGAGGCGGTGGGCCAGGCGCCTCGTGATGAGGAGCGCGGTGACCAGGGCCACGGCCAGGCCCAGCCAGGCCCCCCGGCTCATCCCCAGGGCCACCGCCACCAGCGTCACCGCCAGGCCCACGTCCGTCCAGCGGAGGCGCGGCCCGAAGAGGCGCGTGCCCGGCCGGGTGAGGACGAGGGTCGCGTAGGCCACGGCCAGGGACATGGAGTGGCTGCAGTAGATGTTCCCTTCCAGGAGGGTGCCGTAGGGGACGGGCACGGGGAGGTTGGCCGTCATCTGGATGCCCAGGTTGACCCGCGTGAGGACGTACACGGACCACACGACGATCCCCCAGGCCGCCTCCAGGGTGCCCACGATGAGCCACGCCCAGAAGGCCCAGCACAGCGTCCCCTCATCCCGGACGAGGTTGACCACGCACAGGTAGGCCCCGACCATGAGGGCCAGTTTGAAGAGGTGGTTGACGGCCGCGGGGTTGGCCAGGGGGGAGAGGGCCGTGGCACCGGCGTTCCAGAGGACCCAGGCGAGGGCGGAAGCCCCGGCCCAGGTGAGGATGACCTTCCGCTTGCCCAGGAGGACCTGGGAGAGGAGGAGCCCCAGGACGAGGAGGACGGCCAGGTGCTCCGCCTTGACGGTGCGCCCCAGGACCTCCGCATTGTAGCGGCTGAACATGCCGGCGACGAGGAGGGCGAGGAGGCCGCTGCGGGGCCACCTCCACCAGACGGCACAGAGGACGAGCACCCCTCCCAGGCCGGCGAGTGCCCACAGGGGGGAGGCGTGCAGGGCCAGGGCCGAGGCCCCCAGGGCCAGGAAGGCCATGAGGACCAGGGCCACGAGGTCTGCCCGCCTGCGGCACCATCCCTGCACCGACTCCATCCCTCGCCCCCTCCCAGGGTGGGGCAAGCGTCTCGTGCCCGCCCAGCGGCGGGCAGAGCACGCCGCTTTTGTTTCACAACATGAAGTATATCACACCGGCCCGGATTTGACAAGTCTGGCGGGAGGGTGTATAATGATTTTAGTTCCTCGATTATCGGTTATCGAAAATCTGCGGGCCTTTGAGATCACGGATGGCGGAAAGGAGGTGAGACGCAAGGGGGACTTCCCCAGGGTGTTTCGGGGGCTTGAGGTTGGGCGTCAGGTTTCGGTGCTCGCCGAGGAGGTTCTTGCGATGGCGAAGAAAACCAAAGAGACGATCCCCTTCTGGCTCGCCGTGGCCATCACGGCCGTGGTGCCCCTTCCGCTGGGGCTGTACCTGGGAAAGTTCAACGTCCCCCTGTGGTGCTCCTTCGTCGTCTGGGCGCAGTACTTCGTCTACGGGTCCAAACCCAGCGCGTTCAAGGTCATCTTCCCCGCGTTCGCTGGAGGCGCGTTTTGGTCCACAGTGGGCATGGTGCTGACAGCCCTTCTGGCCATGGTGCTCCCCTTCTTCCCCGCCCTGGTCATCGGCTTTGGGGTGGCCATCGCCGCCATGGTCTACGTGATGCGCTGGGTTCCTGTATTCCGGGAAGGCTCCCTGTCCTACTTCAACGGTGTGGCCATGATGCTCGCCGTCTACTTCACGCAGAGTTTCCCAGCCCTCACGTCCAACCCCGTGCTGATGCCCATCGTGGCCGGGGTCTGGGCCATCCTGGTGGGGTGGTTCGGAGCCATCCTCGGGTGGTTCAACGTGACCATCACCTTCCCCAGAGAGGTTGAGGAGTGAAGTCTGCTTCCTGGTTGTCCAGGGCGATCTGTGGACAGGTCTTGCCACAGGCACGCCTGTTCTCCCGTGTAGCGCTCTGTGGTACGATGAATAACCGGTAATCGAGGCGGGGATCTCAGGGCGAGGCAGCGGGAGGCCTCGCCCTCGGACAAACCAAAGTCAACGGCTGACATAAGGAGGTCGTGCAATGACAGAGCAGGTGGATCCCACCAAGGTACTGGCGACGTTCTACGGCGACGAGAGTTTCCCCGTAGAATGGGCGAACGAGGAGGAAAAGAAACTCTTCTGGTTCCTGGACGACAACCACTGCATGTACCCCCTCTCGCCCATGTACTGGAGCCTCAACGGGTGGTGGGGGCCAACGCTGGAGTACATGTACCGGCGCTTCGGCTTCCCCCTGGGCAAGGCCTGGATCGGCAAGCGGGTCAACGGCTACCTCTACAGCGCCATTGTCCCTCGGGACCCCAAGGAAGCGGAGGCCATCGGGCCCTACTACTTCTGGATCATGCCCACCTACGCCGACAAGTTCCTGGAGTGGTGGCACGACCGCTACCTGCCGGAGATCCTGCGCAACTTTGAGTACCTGGATACCTTCCCCACCGAGACGGCCACGCTCCAGGAACTGATGGTCTTCCTGGAGGAGGCCATTGACATCCAGGAGCGCCACTTCCGCATCCACTGGATCCTGAACCTGGCCCAGTTCCAGTCCTCCCTGGACTTCCAGGCGGCGGTCAAGGAAGTTATCGGCGATGTGGACCCCAACCTCATCGGGCGCATCCTCATCTCCAACAAGGACCGCAACTGGGATAGCCTGGAGGCCATGTGGAAACTCAAGGAGAAGGTCAAGGCCGACCCCGACCTGAAGGCCATCTTTGACGCTGGCGAGACGGCTTCAGCCATCATGCCCGCTCTGGAGGCCAGCGAGAAGGGGCGGGCCTTCATGGAGGACGTCCACGCCTACGCCAAAGAGTTCGGCTACAAGGCCATCTTCCCCCACGAGTACATCAACAAACTGTGGGTGGAGGACGTGACGCCCATCATTGAGACCATCAAGGGCTACCTGGTCTCGGACTACGACTTCCCCTCGGCCTACAAGCACGTCCTGGACGACCAGAAGGCGGCCATTGACGAACTCATGTCCATGGTCCCCGCAACGGCCACGCCAGAGCAGCGGGCCAAACTGAAGGAGAAACTGGACCTGGCCGTGAAGATGATGCCCCTCACGCCGGACCACCACTTCTACATGGACCAGGGGACCTTCGGCCGCATGCGCCTGGTGCTCCTGGCCATCGGCCGCCGCCTGCAACAGATGGGCCTCCTGGACGACCCGGAGGACATCCTCTTCTTGGAGTACGACCAGCTGCGCCAGTACGTGGCCAACCCCAAGACCGATTCCAATCCCAACGGCTTTGACGGCAAGGCGGTGGTCAAGCAGGCCCGGCGCGACTGGGAGAAGGCCTGGAAGATCCGCCCGCGCTCCTGGATCGGCACCGTGACCTACTGGGCCATGTACATTGAGCCGTACCACACCCTGTGGGGCTGGCCCGAGCGGTTTGAGCGGGAACAGGCCGGGGTGACGGCCAAGGACGTGGTGCGCGGGCTGCCTGCTTCGCCGGGCATGGTGGAAGGGACGGCCCGCGTTGTCTGGGGCCCGGACGAGTTCGGCCAGGTGAAGAAGGGCGAGATCGTGGTCTGCATCACCACCAACCCGGCCTGGGTGGTGGTCTTCAGCAAGATCTCCGGCCTGGTGACGGATACCGGTGGCGTCCTGTCGCACCCGGGCGTGGTGGCCCGCGAGTTTGGCATCCCGGCCGTGGTGGGCACGGGCGATGCCACGGCCCGCATCAAGACCGGCGACCGCATCCGGGTCAACGGCAACACCGGCGAGGTGGAGATCCTCCGCTGAGTTCGCATAAAGGCATGTTGCTGAGGTCAGGCGCGGGGCTGGGGACCCCCTCCAGCCCCGCTTTCGCCCGCGCGTTGGCGACTTCTCCCTATCCCCCACAGGGGGTAGGGGAGAGGTGGAACAAACCTCACCCGCCCCCGGTGGCCGAAGGCCAGGGGAGGGTGAGGTATAGGCTGCACGAGTAAGTAGATTGGGAGGTGCGAAAACCGAAATGGCCTTCAAGGGCGGTTATGCTGGATGGGTGCTCCGCGTGGACCTGACGCGGGGCGAGGTACAGAAGGAACCTCTGGACGAAGCCTTCGCCCGCACTTACATCGGCGGGCGGGGGTTCACGGCGCGCCTGGAGTACGACCTCATCCCGCCCCAGGTGGACCCCCTGGGGCCGGAGAACGTGGTCATCGTGGCCCCAGGCCCCCTGACCGGGACGCCGGCCCCCTCCACGGCTCGCTTCACCCTGGGGGCGCGGTCCCCCCTGACCGGCATCCTGGGCGACGCCAACTCTGGCGGCTTCTTCGGGGCCATCCTCAAGCGGTCTGGCTTTGACCTCATCCTCCTCCACGGCCAGTCGCCCCAGCCCGTTTACCTCTGGATAGAGGACGGCCGGGCGGAACTGCGGGACGCCCGCCACCTGTGGGGCAAGGACACCCACGAGGCGGCGCGCCTCATCCGCGAGGAGATGGGCCGGGGCGTGAGCACAGCCCTCATCGGCCAGGCCGGCGAGAACCTGGTCCGCTTCGCCGGGCTCATCGTGGATGGCGAGCACGCCGCGGCGCGGACCGGCCTGGGGGCAGTCCTGGGGTCCAAGCGGTTCAAGGGCTTCGCCGCCCGAGGGACGCGGGACGTGCCGATCCACGACCCCGAGCGGTTCGCGGACCTGGCGGAGGAACTGGCCGAGATCCTGCGGGTGGACAAGCGCAGCGGCGGGGAACTGCGCCAGTACGGCACGACGGCCCTCCTGGACCACCACACCCAGATCGGCGGCGTCAACACGCGCAACTTCCAGTCGGGCATCTTTGAGGGCAAGGAGCGGATTGACGGCGACTACCTGAACGAGCACTTCCTCCTCAAGGCGACCGGCTGTTACCGGTGCCCCGTCAAGTGCGACCGTTACTCCCGTGTGGACGAGGGCGAATTCGCCGGCACGGAGGTGGGCGGGCCGGAATACAGCACCCTTGTGGCCTTCGGCTCCGCCTGCGGCAACGACAACCTGGCCTCCATCCTCAAGGCCAACGAGATGTGCAACAAGTTCGGCCTGGATACCATTGAGACCGGCAACCTCATCGCCTGGAGCATGGAACTCTACCAGCGGGGCATCCTGGACAAGAGCAAGACCGACGGGGTGGACCTGACCTGGGGCAACTACCACGCCATCCTGGAGATGGTGGAGCGCATCGCCTTCCGCAAGGGGCCCTTCGCCGACCTCCTGGCGGAGGGCATCCTGAGCGCGGCCCAGGAGATCGGCCAGGACGCGGAGCGCTACGCCGTCCACGTGAAAGGGATGACCCCGCCACCCTTGGATGCCCGCGCTGTCAAGGTCTACAACTTCCGCTACGCGGTCTCCACGCGCGGGGCCGACCACCTGCGCATCTCCGCGCCAGGAGCCTACGGGCTGGACACCCTCCCCAGGATGGAGGCGGCGGAGAAACTGAAACTCTGGGAGGGGATCGTCACCATCCCCGACCTGATGGGCCTGTGCAAGTTCCCGTACTCGTACTACGCCGAGACGGTGGACCGCACTCTGCACAAGATGCTGCACATCGTGCCCGGGCTCTTCTCGGCGGCGACAGGCGTGGAGGTCACCGGCGACGACCTGCTCTGGGTGGCCCGGCGGGTGGCCAACGTGGAGCGGGCCCACAACTGCCGCCTGGGCCTGACGGCCAAGGACGATACCCTGCCGCCGCGCTTCACGGAGGACCCCCTGCCCGAAGGCCCTTCCAAGGGCAAGGTGTACGACATCCTGGACTCCATGAAGGAGGCCTGGTACACCGTGCAGGGGTGGGACGTCCAGACCGGCATCCCCAAGCGGGAGACACTGGAGGCCCTGGGCCTTGGGGACATCGCCGACGACCTGGAGAAGCACGGCATTCCCCTTTCCTGAGGGACCTGTCACGATGAAGCGCATCTACGTGGTGGAAGACCTGTGCAACGGATGCCGCCTGTGCGAGACGTTCTGCTCCTCGCTGGTGAACGGGGTCTTTGACCCCAGTCAGGCCCGCATCCGGGTGCTCAAGGTCCCTGGCGAGGAACGGGACATCCCTCTGGTAGACTGCAACGGGCGGTGCGTGCGGCCCCTGTACGACGATGGCGGCCCCACCTGCGTGGCCGTCTGCCCCACCGGGGCCCTCTTCTACGCCGAACTGGAGGACGCCGTGGCCCGCCGCCTGGACCTGGAACTCGCCCGGCGGGAGCACCCCCTCTTCAAGGTCGTCGCCCCCTGGAAGTGGCCCCTCCCCTGGCGTCGCCCTGGGGCCGAGAAAGCCACCTCAGGGGAGGGAGGGTGAACCATGGCCGTGCGGGAGGCGCGAGAGCAGGTCGTCCTCTGGGTGGACCTCTCCGATGGCACCACCCGCCGGGAAGTCCTCCCGGAGGAGTGGACCCGGATGTACCTGGGGGCCCGCTGCGTGAACGCGCGGCTCCTCTTTGACCATGTGGGCCCCCAGACCGACCCCCTGGGGCCGGACAACCTCCTCCTCCTGGGCACCGGGCCCATGGACGGCCTGCCAGTGGGGATGGGCCGCATGTCCGTGGCCTGCAAGTCCCCCCGGCGGACCGTGGCCGAGGGGAGTTTCGGCGGCTTCTTCGGCCCCGAGATGCGCCGCGCCGGGGTGGACTACCTGGCCATCCGCGGCCAGGCGGACCACCCTGTGTACCTGTACATAGAAGACGGCCGGGTGGAGATCCGCGACGCCCGCCACCTCTGGGGCCTGAAAACCCACGAGACGGACGCCGCGCTGCGGCGGGAACTGGGCGCGGAGGTGCAACTGCGCTACATCGGCCCGGCCGGCGAGAACCTGGTCCACGCAAGCCCCATCTTCGGCAACCTGAACCAGAGCGGGGGCCGCGCCGGCTGCGGCGAGGTGATGGGCAGCAAGCGCCTCAAGGCCATCGCCGTGCGGGGCACGGGAGGCCTCCGCGTCGCCGACTACGACGCCTTCCTGGAGGCCTACAAGGCCTTCCGGGAGCGGCTGGACCTGGCCACCTCCCGCGACCCGTGGACGCCGGTCTGGTCCACCTACGGTGCACCGGTCCTGGCGCGCCTCTTCGCCGATATGGGCAACCTGATGACCCGCAACGCCCAGGAGATGGGCTGGCCCGAGGACAAGGCCGCCCGCATCTCCTGCGAGCCGTACCTGGCGCGGTACGTGACCAGGGCCAAGGCCTGCTTCGGCTGCCCCTGGCCCGCCTGCCAGAAACTTTACGAGATCCCCTCCGGCCGCTGGCAGGGCGTCAAGGGGGGTAACTACTGGGCTGGCCAACCGGTGGTCTTCGGATCGCTCCTGGACAACGACGACCTGGACCTCGTGCTGGTCCTCTCGGCCCTGTGCAACCAGTACGGCTTGGACATCTTCCACGTGGGCTACACCCTGGCCTGGGCGATGGAGTGTGTTGAGCGGGGCATCCTGACCCGCGCCGATACCGACGGTCTGGACCTGCGCTTCGGCTGCCCGGACAAAGAGGGCCTGGTGGACCTGGTGCGCAAGATCGCTCTGCGGGAGGGGTTCGGGGCGCTCCTAGCCCTGGGGTGTGCCGAGGCCGCCAAGGTGGTCGGCAAGGGCTCCGAGCGGTACTGCCTGGCGGTCAAGGGACAGGAGTTGGAAGGGATCGCCCAACGGAACATGTACATGGTGGCCCTGGGCATCGCCGTGAGCGAGGTGGGCCCGGACCACACCCGCTGGTACCCGCCGTACCCCTGCAACCCCAACCTCATTTCCAAAGAGGAACTGGCGGCTCTGGGGGTGGACCTGGACCTGCGCCTCGCCTTCCAGGGGCGGAACCCTCAGGAGAAGGGCAAACTCCTACGGTGGTTCACGATAAGCCGCGGCGTGGTGGAAAGCCTGCCCGGGTGTGTGTTCCTCGTGCGGGACACCCTGGGCCTGGACATGCGGCCGTGGTGGCGTCTCTTCACCGCCGCCACGGGCCTGGAGATGGACTACGCGGAGTTCCTCCTTCCCGGAGAGCGGGCCGTGAACCTGGAGCGGGCCTTCATCGTGCGGGAGGGGTTCCGCCGGGAGGATGACCATCCGCCCCTGCGCATGCAGTTGGAAGACGTGCCGGGCTTCGGCTACCCGCGCCTTGCGCCGGAGGTCTTTGAGCCGATGCTGGACGAGTACTACGAGGCTAACGGCTGGAGCCTGCCCACTTCCGTACCCCGCCGCGCCACCCTGGAGCGGCTGGGGTTAAAAGACGTGGCGGATGCGCTGATGGCCGCCGGGGTGGAGGTGGAGCCGTGAAGGAAGTGGAACTCCGCTACGTGGCCCACATCACCGACATCACCGGGGTCCTCAAGGAGCAGCACCGGACCGACGCCGCCACCCTGCGGGACCTGGTGGAGGAACTGGACGCCCGCTACGGCGGCTTCCGGGAGACCTTTGTGGACCCGGCCACCGGCGGACTGCGCTGGAACGCCATGATCTACTACCGGGGCCGGGGCGAGGTCCCCTTCGCCGTGGTGGACCTGGACCAGCCCCTGGGGGATGGCGCAGCGGTCACCTTCTGGTAGGCAAGCACCTCTTCCATCCCCCCGGCCCCCTTCCCTCCCCGGTGCGGGGAGGGAAGGGGGTGCCGCCGCAGGCGGCGGGGGTAAGGAGAGGTGGGCGATCCGCAGAGCGCTCGGAGGCGCACCTGAGGACGCGGAAGCAGGTATCTTCACCATAAACTCATAGAGCACAAAGGAGCGTACCATGACAAAACTCATTGACCTGAGCATGGAAGTGAGCGGGGATATGGTGGTCTTCCCGCGGGTGGCACGGCCCATCATGGCCATGCTGGAGAGTTGGGAGGAGTTCGCCGAGAACATCGGGGCGGCCCAGTACGGGGCCAAGTGGCTCACGGCCCACTATGTGGTCGTCCTGGGCGACCACGTGGGCACCCACGTGGACTCCCTGCGCCACCTGCGCAAGGATGCCCCGGGCCCGGACGGCATCCCGCTGGAGTACTGCTACGGCGACGGCGTGGTCCTGGACTTCAGCGACAAGCCCGTGGGCTACGGCATCACCGCCGAGGACTGCCAGAAGGAACTCAAGCGCATCGGCTACACCCTCAAGCCGCTGGACATCGTCCTCATCAAGACCGGCGCCTCCCGCTACAACACCGAGATGCGCTACCTGACGGACCACTGCGGCATGACCGGTGAGTCCACCCACTGGCTCCTGGACCAGGGGATCAAGATGGTGGGCATTGACGCGCCCACGTGGGACCGGCCGGTCAAGTCCATGTTTGAGACCAAGGAGTTCTGGCCCGGCCACCTGGTGATGGTGGAGCGGGAGTACTACCACCTGGAGAACCTGGCCAACCTGGATGCCATCCCCAAGCCCTTCGGCTTCAAGGTGGCCGTCTTCCCCATCAAGTGGAAGGGGACCACGGCGGCCCCGGTGCGGGCGGTGGCCATCCTGGAGGACTGAAGTTCTCCCAGGGACCGTGGGCAGCCTCTGAACCGGGCCTGCCCCAGGGGGCGAAGGGCCTCCGCGCCGCGCATCGGGGTCCGCGTGCATGTCCCGCGGCAGGAGGTCCTTCGCCCCCTCTTCTGCCACGGACATGGAAGAGGGGAGGCCCTTTTCTCATCTCTCACAGGGGGCAGGGGTGAGGTGGGGGCGAACCTCTCTCATCCCCCGGCCCCCTTCTCTCCCCGCAACGGGGAGAGAAGGGGGTGCCGTCGCAGGCGGCGGGGGTGGGGGAAAGGCCTTGAGGGGAAACGGCGATGGCGAAGAAGTACGTGGTCATCCTGGGCTCCCTGGACACCAAAGGGGCGGAGGTGGAGTTCCTGCGCCAGGCCGTGCGGGCGCAGGGGGGCGACCCTTTGGTGGTGGATACGGGCGTCCTGGGCGAGCCCACGACGGAAGCCGATATCACGCGACACCAGGTGGCCGAGGCCGCCGGCACCACCATCCAGGCCCTGATTGACGGCCGGGACAAGAACCGGGCCCTCCTGGCCATGGCCGAGGGCGCGACGCGCCTCGTCTTGGACCTCTTCCAGCGGGGCGAACTGGGAGGGGTGCTCTCCATCGGCGGCTCCCGCGGCACCGCCCTGAGCACGCGGGTGATGCAGGCCCTCCCCGTGGGCGTGCCCAAACTGATGGTCTCCACCATGGCCAGCGGCCACAACCCCTTCGGCCCCTACGTGGGGACCAAGGACGTGACCCTCATGTACTCCGTGGCGGACGTCCTGGGGGTCAACTCCGTGACCCGGCCCATCTTCACCAACGCCGCGGCGGCCATCGTCGCCATGAGCCGCGTGGGCCAGCCCGTCCAGCGGGCGGCGAAGCGCACCTTCACCGCCTCCATGCTGGGTGTCTCCACGACACTGGTCGGGCAGATCCAGAGCCTGGTGGAGGCCGATGGGGAGAGCGAGGTCATCGCCTTCCACGCCGTGGGGACCGGCGGGCGAGCCATGGAGGAACTGGTCGCTGCGGGCCTTGCCGACGGCGTCTTTGACGTCACTCCGGGGGAGATGACCGCCCTGGTCGTGGGTGGCGACTTCTCTGCCGGCCCGGACCGGATGCGCGCCGCTGGCCAGAGAGGCATCCCCCAGGTGGTGGCCCCTGGCGGGGTGGACTTCATCATTGAAGGCCCTCTGGACCGCCTCCCGGCCAAATACAAGGGGCGCAAAGTCATGGTCCACACCCCCACCATCACCCTGGTGCGGACGTCGGTCGAGGAGATGGCCGCGGTGGGGCACCTCATCGCCGAGCGCCTGGCGGAGTCCCGGGGCCCGGCAGCCGCCATCCTGCCGCTGCGGGCTTTCGGCTGGTTCGCCATGGAAGGGCAGCCCCTCCACGACCCGGAGTCGGACCGGGCCTTCATCCAGGCCTTCAAGGCCCACGTCCCCCCACGGGTGGAGGTGGTGGAACTGGACACCCACCTGAACGATCCCCAGGTGGGCCAGGTGGCCGTGGACCTCATGCGGCGCATGCTGGGCCGTAGGGCTGGCTGAACCTGGACGCCAGGGGAGGAACGACGGATGCGTGTGCGGCTGCACGTCTTCTCCATCCTCAAGGAATGCCTTCCCTCCGACGCGCAGCAGGGCCGGATGGAGGTGGACCTGCCGCCGGGGGCTACGCTGCGCGACCTGGTCCAGCGCTTCGGCATGGACCGGCGGTTGGGGGTGCCGCCCGGGGGGTCCCTGGCTCAGGTCGGCTGGCAGGTCCTGGTGAACGGGACGTACGAGGCGGATATGGACCGCACCCTGGCCGAGGGCGACGAGGTGAGCATTTTCCCACCCATGGCCGGGGGGTGAGGGCAGAGGCGAGCCCGCCCCTGCTACTCTTCCCAGGGTGGCGTGTTCCGCTCCGGCAGGAAGAGGACTTTGCGCGTCTGGGTGCCCCCCTCCGGCGGGCCGACGATCCCTTCGCGCTCCATGCGCTCAATGAGGCGGGCTGCCCGGGTGTAGCCGATGCGCAGCCGCCGCTGCAGGAGGGAGACGGAGGCACGCTTCGTCTCCCGCAGGACGTCCAGGGCCCGTTCATACATTTCATCCCGTTCCGGTCCCTCTTCCTCCTCCCGGGGGGCCAGGTCTTCCCACAGGGTCTGTTGTACGGCTGGGCGCGCTGGAGCAGCCTGCTCCGGCGTCCGGACGCCTTTCCAGAAGCGGACCAGCCGCTGCAGTTCCTCGTCGGACACGTAACATCCCTGCAGGCGGACCAGTTGCGGCGCGTCCGGGGCCATGAAAAGCATGTCACCGCGCCCCAGGAGGCGCTCCGCACCTGGGGCGTCCAGGATGACCCGCGAGTCCACCTGGGAGGAGACAGCGAAGGAGATGCGGGCGGGGAAGTTGGCCTTGATGAGCCCGGTCACCACGTCCACGCTGGGCCGCTGGGTGGCGATGACGAGGTGGATGCCCGTGGCCCGTGCCATCTGGGCGATGCGGCAAATGGCCCGCTCCACCTCGTCTGGGGCCAGCATCATCAGGTCGGCCAGTTCGTCAATGACGATGACGATGTAGGGGAGCGGGGCCTCGCCCCGGCGGGCCGCCAGTTCGTTGTAGGCGTCCAGGTGCCGGGCCCCCACCTCGTTGAAGACCCTGTAGCGGCGGTCCATCTCCCGTGTCGCCCACTTGAGGACGCTCACCACCCGTTCCAGGTCCACCACCACCGGGGCCAGGAGGTGGGGGATGCCGTTGTAGAGGGTGAGTTCCACCATCTTGGGGTCCACCATCAGGAAGCGCAACCGGGTCGGTGGGTTGTGGGCCAAGAGGCAGGCCACGATGGCGTTGATGCAGACCGACTTGCCAGACCCCGTGGCCCCGGCGATGAGGAGGTGGGGCATGGCCCCGAGGTCGGCGAAGACCGGCCGCCCGGAGACATCCTGCCCCAGGGCGATCTTGAGGGGGGCCTGGAACGAACGGAACTCCTCCGTATCTATGACGCTGCGCAGGGAGACCAGGGCCATCTGGGGGTTGGGAACCTCAATGCCCACATAGGGCCGTCCGGGGATGGGGGCCTCAATGCGGATGGGCGAGGCCGAAAGGGCTAACGCCAGGTCGTTGGCCAGGGCGGTGATCTGGGAGACCTTGACCTTGCGCGGCTTGCCGTCCTTGTCCTTGCGGTCCAGATACCCCGGCTCCACCCCGAACTGGGTCACCGTCGGCCCGATGTTCACCTCTTTGACGGTGACGGGCACGCCGAAGGAGCGCAGGGTTTCCTCAATGATCCGCTCCCGGCGGCGGATCTCCTGCTGGCTGATCTCCTCGGCCGAGTAGTCAGCGAAGATCTCGGCAATGGGGGGCAGTTCCCACCGCTCCTCGCTGGTACCGATGATGCGGGCCGGAGGCGGCTCGGCCGGTGG
>JBMFPD010000068.1:0-13115 GCA_049969295.1 Anaerolineae bacterium
CTGAGGCGCGGGGCCAGCCGGTGTCGCCCGAACCACCGCCCGATGAAGTAGGCCGCGCTGTCGGTGATCCAGGTGGTGAGGAGGGCCAGGAGGACCCACTGGAGGCCCCGGGGCATCTCCCGCAGGAGGACCACGTACCGCCCCAGCCACCCCAGGTAGACCGCGCCAGCCATGCTGATGCACCACAGGGTGGCCGGCGCGCCCTGGCCCTTCTGCAGGATCTGCCAGGTGAGGCCGAGGAGGAGGGCGAAGGTGACCAGAGGGGCGGTCAGGGCATCTCTGACCCAGTAGGCGTTCAGAGCGAGGAAGACGACCAGGGCCATGCCGATGGGGAAGGGGCCGCGGGCCATCCCCTCCTCGCCCATCAGGGTGGCAAACTCATAGTACGCGATTCCGAGAAAGAGGGCCAACAGCCCGGCCAGCCACGGCCCTCCGAGGTAGATGGCTCCCAAGACAAAGGGCAGGAGGACGGCAGCGGTGAGGACACGGGTCAGCAGCATGGAAGGGCACTCTCCTTTGAGCCTGCTCCGGGGGCCGGCCTTCAGGACGAGGACGCCGAAGGGACCAGGCCGAAACGCCGCTCCCGGGAGGCGTAGTCCCGCAGGGCGGCAGCCAGGTCCTCCCGCGTGAAGTCGGGCCAGAGGGTGGGCGTAATGTACAGTTCTGCGTAGGCACCCTGCCACAGCATGAAGTTGCTCAGGCGGTACTCGCCGCTGGTGCGGATGATGAGGTCCGGGTCCGGGAGGTCCCCGGTCCAGAGGTACCGGCGGAAGAGGTCCTCGTCCACCTGCTCTGGCGGGATGCCGTCGGCGAGGATGCGCCGCACGGCCTGCAGGATGTCAGCGCGGCCCCCGTAGTCAAAGGCCACGTTGAGGATGATGCGGCGGTTGTGGGCGGTGGCCTCCAGAGCCTGGCGGATCTGCTCCTGAAGGCCCGGCGGGAGGCGGTCCAGGCGGCCGGTGTGGCGGATCTGCACCCCCTCGTCCCGGAGCCTGGGGAGTTCCCGCTGGATGGTCTCCTCCAGGAGGCGCAGGAGGCCGCGGACCTCCGGCTCGGGGCGGCCCCAGTTCTCCGTGGAGAAGGCCCACAGGGTGAGGACCTCAATGCCGAACTCCACGGCAGCCTCCAGGATGGGGCGGATGTTCTGGGTGCCGGCCCGGTGCCCGGCCAGGCGCGGCAGCCCGCGCGCCTGGGCCCAGCGCCCGTTGCCGTCCATGATGATGGCCACGTGCCGGGGCAATTTGCTCAGCTGCAGGCCCTCACCGGCCTTCGCTTTGTCCCTGCGCACCGTTTCCCCTAGACCTTCGCCACAGTGACTCTTTGACACATGGCATCTGCGGGGGGCGCACGGCCGTGCGCCCCTACCGCGACCAACCCCTTACACTTCCAGGAGTTCCGCCTCTTTGGCCTTGCCGATCTCGTCTATGCGGGCGATGTAGCGGTCCGTCAGTTCCTGGACCTCGTCGCGGGCGCGGTACATCTCGTCCTCGGAGATGATCCCCTCCTTCTCCATCTCCCGCAGGTCTTCTATGGCCTCCCGGCGGATGTTGCGCACGGCCACCCGCCCCTCTTCCACCCGGCGGGCGACGATCTTGGCCAGTTCCTGGCGGCGCTCCTCCGTGAGGCGCGGGATGACCAGGCGGATGACCTTCCCGTCGTTGTTGGGCGTGAGGCCCAATTCCGACTTGAGGATGGCCCGCTCAATGTCGGCGAGCACCTTCGGGTCCCACGGGCGGACCACCAGGAGGCGCGGCTCCGGGGCGGAGACGGTGGCCAGTTGGTTCAGGGGCGTGGGCGTGCCGTAGTAGTCCACGCGCACCCGGTCCAGCAGGGCCGGGGAGGCCCGGCCGGTGCGGATGGCCATCAGGTCGCTCTGGAGGGCCTCCACCGCTTTCTTCATCCGTTCTTCAGCGTCCTGCAGGAGTTCCTTGATCATGGGACCTTGCCTCCTTGCTCTGGGGCGGCCCTGTTAGCGGGCGATCAGGGTGCCGATGGGCTCCCCTGCCACAGCCTTCTCCAGGCTGCCAGGCTCCCAGAGGTTGAGGACGATGATGGGCAGGTCGTTCTCCATGCACAGGGTGATGGCGGTGCTATCCAGCACGCCAATGCGCAGGTTCAGGGCCTCTATGTAGGTCAGCCGGGTCAGGCGACGGGCGTTGGGGTTGACCATCGGGTCTTCTTCGTAGACGGCGTCCACCTTGGTGGCCTTGATGAGGACGTCGGCGTTGATCTCCATGGCCCGCAGGGCGGCAGCCGTGTCGGTGGTGAAGTAGGGGTTCCCCGTGCCGGCCCCCAGGATCACCACGCGGCCCTTCTCCAGGTGGCGGATGGCCCGCAGGCGGATGTAGGGCTCGGCCACCGCCTTCATCTCAATGGCCGTCTGGACGCGGGTCTCCACGCCGTGCCGTTCCAGGGCATCCTGGAGGGCCAGGGCGTTGATCACCGTGGCCAGCATCCCCATGTGGTCGGCCGTGGCCCGCTCCATCCCCCGGTCCAGGCCCTGCTTCCCCCGCCAGATGTTGCCCGCGCCCAGGACGACGGCCACTTCCACGCCCATGTCCTTGACGCGCTTGATCTTCTCCGCCAGTTCCTCCGCCTGGATGGGGTCAATGCCGTACCCTTCCGCGCCGGCCAGCGCCTCCCCTCCCACCTTCAGCAGAATGCGGCGGTAGACAGCAGGCATGGCCCTCCCCCGTAAAGACCGCTTGGGCAGCGGAACAAAGGGCCCCCAGGGCCAGCCTGGGGGCCGCTCGACCTCACTCTTCGCCGACCGCCAGGCGGGCGAAGCGGCGCACCACGATGTTCTCGCCCAGCCGGGCGATGGCCTGACGGATCAGTTCGCCCACGGTGATGGAGTCGTCCTTGATGAAGGGCTGTCGCATCAGGCAGACCTCGTCCAGGAACTTCTCCAGTTTGCCTTCCACAATGCGCTCCACGACGTGCTCCGGTTTGCCCGAGTCGGCCACCTGGGCGCGGTAGATGGCCCGCTCCCGCTCCAGGACCTCCGGCGGGATGTCCTCGGGGGAGACGTAGAGGGGCCGTGCGGCCACGACCTGCATGGCCAGGTCGTGGGCCAGGGCCTGGAACTCGTCGGTGCGGGCCACGAAGTCCGTCTCACAGTTCAGTTCCACCAGGGCAGCCACGCGGCTCCCGGCATGGACGTAGGAGCCGATGACCCCTTCGTTGGCTTCGCGGCCCACCCGCTTGGCCGCGGCGGCCAGGCCCTTCTCCCGCAAGATCTCCACGGCCCGGTCCATATCGCCCCCGGCCTCAGCCAGGGCGTTCTTGCAGTCCAACACGCCTGCGCCTGTGCGCTCGCGCAGTTCTTTGACCATGTGAGCGGTGATCTCCGCCAATGGGAACCTCCTTGCCTCAGAGTACGCTTCCATGCACCTCGCCCCTCCCCCCGTCGCCTGCGGCAGACGGGACGGGAGAGGTCGTCACAAAACCACGGCCTCATAGATCGGGGCCGGCTCACTCCTCCTCGTCAGCCCCTTCCTCCCACCCGGCCTCTTCCAGGTCTTCCAGGTCCACCTCGGCGAGGGGCTCTTCCTCTTCAAACTCCACCTCTGCCACTTCCTCCACCTCTTCCACCTCGTAGCCCCACGTTTCCCGCTGGGCGGCGCGGATCTTCTCCAGGGTGGAGGGGCCGAGGAGGGCCTCCTCCGGGAGTTCCAACGGCTCGTAGGAGGGCACCCGCTCCTCCACTGCGACTTCCTCTTCCCCTACACGTTCCGCCGCCCTGGACTCGTAGATCTGCCGCCCCTCCACCACTGCGTCGGCGATGAGGTTGGTGATGAGGCGGATGGCGCGGATGGCGTCGTCGTTGGACGGGATGATGTAGTCTATGGGGTCTGGGTCGCCGTTGGTGTCCACCATGGCGATGATGGGGATGCCCAGGCGGCTTGCCTCCTTGACGGCGATCTCTTCCCGGGCGACGTCCACGATGAAGAGGGCATCGGGCAGCCGCTTGAGGGCTTTCATCCCTCCGAGCCGGCGGTTCAGTTTCTCAATTTCGCGGGCCAGTTTCTGGGCCTCCTTCTTGGGCAGGCGGTCCAGTTCACCGCCGGCCTGCTTGCGTTCCAGGTCCAGCAGGTAGTCAATGCGCTGGCGGATGGTGCGGAAGTTGGTCAGGGTGCCGCCGAGCCACCGTTCGGTCACATAGGGCATCCCGCACCGTTCGGCGGCTTCCCGGACGGTGTCAGCCGCCTGCTTCTTGGTGCCCACGAAGAGGATCACCTTCCCCTCGCTGGCCAGGTCCCGGGCGAAGTTGTAGGCTTCTTCCAGGCGGGTGAGGGTCTGCTGCAGGTCAATGATGTGGATGCCCTTCCGCTCGGTGAAAATGAACCCCCGCATCTTGGGGTTCCACCGAGGGGTGCGGTGCCCGAAGTGGACACCGGCTTCCAGGAGCGCCTTCATAGAGACGAGAGCCACAGGTTCGTACCTCCATCCGTTTTGGTCTTCCGCCCCCTTCATCCCAGGCGGGGACCGAAGGCTCGGCGCTAAGAAGGCCCCAGGCATGGGTGGAGGGCTGGGGCCTCTTGTGGCGCTGTACCTTTCGGCACGGCCCGCCCAGTTGGAGGGCGTGCTTGATAGGTTGGGGCAATGCCCAAGGATATAGTATAACATAGTCCCCTATGGGGGGCAAATCGGGGGAGGGCCTATGGCAAATGGCTTATAGCGGATAGTCCCTAGTAGACCCGTAGGGCACGTCTCCTGGCATGCCCTCTGCGCCGGGAAGAGCGGTTATAGCCTCCCCTTTTGTGAAAACGGGACTGCCCCGGCAACCCGTGCGCCCGGGGATTGCCGGGTTGCCCGCTCCTGTGGTACAATGTCCGCAGGAGGACCAGCGGACTTGCGTTGAGGAGGAACGCCCTGGAAGCGAAGATCCTTGCCCGGCAGATCGTGGACTGGTTGGCCGACAAGCAGGCTGAGGACATCATCCTGCTGGACGTCCACGAGGTCTCCATCCTGGCCGATTACTTCGTCCTCTGCAGCGGCACCAGCGCACGCCAGTTGGACGCCTTGACCGAGGAGGTGCGCCAGCAAGCACGGAAGGCTGGCGCCCGGCTCCTGCACCTGGAGGGCGAGCCGGACACCGGCTGGATCCTGCTGGACTACGGCGACGTGGTGGTGCATATCTTCTCGCCCGAACTGCGGGCCTACTACCGTCTGGAGGAACTCTGGCAGGATTCCAACGTCCTGCTGCGCCTGGCGTGACCCCCGCCCCTGCACCCCTACCCGGCACCCTGCCACAGGGCCCATAGGCGCGGCAGGGCCTCCCCCGCCGGCTCGGCCCAGCGCTCGTGCGCCAGCGGGCTCAACGGCGTCGGTTCAGGGTTGATCTCAATGAGGTAGGCCCCGTGGTCCAGGGCCAGCAGCGGCAACTGCGCCGCCGGGTAGACTACCGCCGAGGTCCCCACCACCAGCATGACCTCAGCCCGTGAGGCCGCTTCCATGGCCGCCTGGAGGGTCCGCGGGTTCAGGGGCTCGCCGAACCACACCACGTCGGGCCGCAGGAGCGCACCGCACGCCCGGCAGTGCGGCGGGACCTCCGGCAGGGGCACGTCCGTCAGGGGGATGACCGTCCCTTCCCGCACGCAGCGGGCGCGCCAGAGACTCCCGTGCAGTTCCAGGACGTTGTGGCTGCCGGCCCGCTGGTGCAGCCCATCCACGTTCTGGGTGATGACGGTCATCTCCGGCAGGGCCCGTTCCATGGCGGCCAGAGTGGTGTGCGCGGCATTGGGTCGACAACGGGCAACTACCTGCCGGCGCCAGTCGTACCATTCCCACACGAGGCGCGGGTCCCGCTGGAACGCCTCGGGGGTGGCCAGGTCCTCTGGACGGAACTGGCGCCAGAGCCCCTGCGGCCCGCGGAAGGTCGGCACCCCGCTCTCCGCGGAGACCCCCGCCCCAGTCAGGACGACCAGCCGGACCGGCAACCCTGGACGTTCCACCGCTCCCCTCTACACCCTATCCGCAGGGCCCCACAGCCATACGCCTCCGCCCAGACGGCGCTTCCGTACCGCCCCGGCCCCCTTTCCTCACTCCCAGACCCAGGCATCTACCGCCCGTTCGTAGGAGAGGATCTCATCCTCGCGGAAGAAGAGGGCGATCTCCGCGCGGGCTGTCTCCGGGCCGTCGGACCCGTGCACCAGGTTGCGGCCGATCTCCACGGCGAAGTCCGCCCGGATGGTGCCAGGCGCGGCTTCCAGGGGGTTGGTGGCCCCCATGGTCCGCCGCACCAGTTCAATGGCGTTGCGTCCCTCCACCACCATCACCACCACGGGGGCGGCGGTGATGTAGCGGATGAGAGACTCAAAGAAAGGCTTGCCCTCGTGGACGGCGTAATGTCGCCGGGCCAGGGGCTCCGAAATGCGCATCATCTTCATGGCCGCGATGCGCAGCCCCCGCTGCTCCAGGCGGGTGATGATGGGGCCGATGAGCCCCCGTTCCACCGCGTCGGGCTTGATGATGACAAGGGTGCGTTCCAGTTCCACAGGGTCTCCTCTCAGCAGGGTTTGGGGGATGAAGAAGGCCGGTGCAGGATCTGCAGGGCCTGGCGGTAGGCCCCCAGGGCTTCGTTGAGCCGGCCCTGGTGCATGAAGGCGTCCCCCAAGAGTTGGTGGACGCGGGCCAGGTGGGGCTCCTGCACCGCCAGGCGCTCCAGGTCCTCCACGACCTGGGCCAGCACATCGTCCACAGTCACCAGGTGCTGGTAGTAGGCGAGGGCTTCCAGCACCTCGCCCCGTGCGGCGTAGGCCCTCGCCACGAGGAGCCGCGCCCCGTGGTCGTTGGGGCGGACCGCCAGGCGCTCCAGGGCGGCCTGGACCTCGGCCGGGAGTTCCCGCGCGGGCGGGGCCTCTTCTGCCTCCGGAGGGGCTTCTGCCGCTGCGGGCGCTCCCTCTGCCCCCGGCACCCGGGTGCCTTCCTCCTCTGCTGGCACCTCAGGGGCCTCTTCCACCCGCGCGGCTGCCTCTGCCTGGACGGTTCTGGGGTGTTCCCAGGGGGCGGGGGGGACCTCGGCCGCTTCCTCCGCCGGGGCTGCGGCTTCGGCGGGCCCTTCAGGCACTTCCTCTGCCGGGGCCGTTGCTTCCGCCAGGGCCTCAGGGGCTTCTTCCGCTGGGACTGCTCCTTCCGCCACCGCCTCAGCGAACCCTGCCCAGGGGGTTTCCGGGGCTCCTTCTGCTGGGGTGACCTCTTCTGGGAGGGCCTCTTCCACCTCTTCTACCGCGGCTGCGGCCCGGCGGCGCAGTTCCGCCAACCAGTCGGGCACGCCTTCCGCCTCAACGGGCTCCGCCTCCACTTCTGCCTCCAGAGACGGCGCGGCGGGCATCTCGGAGACGACTTCCCTTTCCTGCTCCATCCCCTGCAGCCACGGAGGCAGGGCGACCTCCTCCCCGGGAGGTGCGGGGGCACCAGCTTCCTCTTCTTCCACAAGCCAGGTGGGGAGGGGTTCTTCGGCTGCAGGGCCGGCCTCCGGCACCTCCACGGCTGGAGGAGGCGCTTCCACCCCCACCTCCTCCCCGGCCTCCGCAGGCGGGACCTGGAGCCAGACACCCTCCTCAGGAGGCCCGGCCTCCCCGGGGGCAACCTCCGCTTCCAGGGCTTTCAGCCACTCCGGGACCTCCTCCAGGGGTTCCAGAACTGGACCCTCAGCCTCCCCCTCCTCCACCGCCACTGCTGGGGCTTCTTCCTCCAGCCCCCAGGGCAGCGGGGCCTCTGCGCTGGGGACCTCGGGCACCTCCAACAGTGAAGGGGGCACCTCCGCCGGTCCCTTCCACAGGACTTCCCGCTCCACATCCAGGGGCGGCAGCACGGGGTCCTGGGGCGGCAGGGGGGAGCGCTCCCCCAGAAGTTCCTGGGCCATGGCGTTGAGGGGGTCCAGTTCCTGGGCCCGGGCCAGGAGCGGACGTGCTTCGTTCTCCCGGCCGGCCCGGTGCCAGATCTCGCCCAGGAGGAGGTGGGCCTTGAGGCAGTTGGGCAGGCGCTCCAGGACTTCCTGGCAGACTTCGGCAGCCTCAATGCGGCGGCCGTGGCGCCAGAGGGTCTCGGCGAGGCCCAGGAGGAGGTCCAGGCGCTCGGGGCTCTCCTCCAAGGCCGCTCGGTACTCCTGGATGGCCTGTTCGTAGAGGCCGCCCCGGGCCAGCAGGCGAGCCAGGGCCGCCCGAGAGAGGTCCAGGCGTTCGGCAGGCCCCTCTCCTCGCCGCTTCAGGCGTGCGACGAGTTCGCGGATGCCCGGCTTGCCGGGCTCCAGGTCAAAGGCCTGCTGGGCCCAGCGCGTGGCCTCGTCCAGACGCTCTTCGCCCTCGGCCAGCATGGCCAGGCCGAACCAGGAGAGGTAGTCTTCGGGGTCCACGCTGAGGGCCCGGAGGAAGAGTTCCTCGGCCTGCCGGCGCTCGCCTCGTTCCAGGGCGGCTTCCGCCAGGAGCCGGTAGGCCCACACGCAGGCCGGGTGTTGCCTCAGCACGTGCCGGGCCAGCAGCATCGCCTCTTCGTGCCGTTCCTCGTCAACGGCCTCACGGGCCTCCCGCAACGCCGTGCTCAGGGTCATCTCGCTCATGGCACTCCCCTCTCCGAACCCTTTGCCCGCCACTTACAAAGGATTATGCACCGCCCTGGGCGAAATGTCAACCTGGGGGCGGATAGGGGATGGGAAGTGTCATGGAGAGAGAGGCCCTGGCGGAACCCCCTCGGCCCAGTACACAGCCCACCCTTCCACCAGAGTCCCCACGACCCGCAGGTCGGGGCCCAGGAGGGCCAGGTCCGCCGGGCACCCCGGGGCGATGCGCCCTAGCCGGCCATCCAGGCCCAGGAGGCGCGCCGGGTTCAGGGTCACGGTCCGCAGCGCCTCCGCCAGGGTGCTCCCGGTGAAGGCCACCAGGTTGCGCAATCCCTGGTCCATGGCGAGGACGCTCCCCGCCAGAAGGCCGCCCGGCACCCGGGCGGACCGTTCGTCCACCAGGACCTCCACGTCGCCCAGGCGGTAGCGGCCCGGAGGCATCCCCAGGGCGGCCATGGCGTCGGTCACGGCGCAGAGCCTCTCCGGCCCCTTGGCCCGCCAGACCAGGCGGACCACGGCCGGGTGCATGTGCACGCCGTCGGGGATGAGACTGACGGTGGCACGGGGATCCGTCAGCAGTGCGCCCACGATGCCTGGATCGCGGTGGTGTAGGGGGCGCATGGCGCTGAAGAGGTGGGTGCCAAGGGCCACCCCCAGGTCCAGGGCGTGGAGAGCCTCGTCGTAGGTGGCCATGGTGTGGCCGGCGGCGACGACGATGCCCTGGCGCCGCAGGGCCTGGATGACGTCGTCCGCGCCGGGGAGTTCAGGGGCCAGGGTGAAGAGACGGACCGGCCCGAGGGGCCCCAGGTCAGCCAGGGCCTTCAGAGAGGGGAGGCGGAAGTGCGCCGGGTTGTGCGCGCCGGCCTGCTGGGGGTTGAGGAAGGGGCCTTCCAGGTGGAGGCCCAGCACCCGCGCACCGGCAGGCTCCGGAGGCAGGCCCTGCACCACCTCCACCGCCTTCCGCACAGTCTCCGGCGGGGACGAGATGACCGTCGGCAGGAAGGCCGTGACGCCGAAAGCCGGGAGCCTCCGGGCCACAGCGGGGATGCACGCCGGGTCTTCGGTGAAGTCGCAGCCGAAGCCTCCGTTGACCTGCAGGTCTACGAAGCCCGGCACGGCACAGAGGTCCGGGAGGTCCACCACCGTGGCGCCGGGCGGGATGGACAGGGCCTTCTGGGGAGCCACAGCGCCGATGCATCCCCCTTCTATGCGGAGGACAGCTCTTTCCAGCGTCTCGGTGGGTGTGCACACCTGCCCCACCCGCATCCAGTACGTGGCTTCTACCGTGGTCATGGGACGCGCTCCTCGTGCTGCGCCGCAGAGAAAGTTTGTAGTGCGGCACGCCAGTGCTGCCTGGTAGGGGCACAGCGCCGCTGTGCCCCTACGTTATGCACCCCTCGTCCCTCGCTTCTCAGAACACCATGCCCCCCAGTGCTAATATTTAGCCACAGAGAATTTTGACAATACGGTCTTCTGAGCACCCCTCCCCCAGCCCCCTCCCCGCGTGCGGGGAGGGGGCCCAGGGGGTGGGGTTGGAAGGCGCACGGCCGTGCGTCCCCACCTCTCCGTTGCCCTGGCCAGAACGACGTATCGTCAACAACCAGTGTGGCGCGGTACTAGCGGCCTGAAGAAAGCCATCAACGAATACACGGGTGAGCCCGGCGCGACCGCAAGCCGTTCGTTTATTCTGTCGAGGGCGTGAACAGGACAGAGATACCCCGGGCATCTGATCTTCGCAACTGAGCAACAACGATCCGTCCCAGGTGGGTATGCGTATGAGCACCGCTCTGCACGTCCGGGTGAGGGTCTTCGCCACGCTGCTCCGGCACAGGCCGGACCTGCGTCCGGGGACCTTCCTGGATATGGAACTGCCTCAGGGGGCGACGGTCCTGGACCTGATCCGGCGTCTCCACTTGCCTGTGGAAGAGGTCAAGGTGGCCTTCGTCAACGGCCGGTCGCGGCCCTTTGACTGGCCCCTGCAGGAGGGCGACGAAGTGGGCCTCTTCCCCGCTATCGCCGGAGGATGACATGAGGACGATCACAGTGGATGTGTGGCTCTACGGCGCGCTGGCCCGCTACGGCGGAGGCCAGGCTGGCCACGCCAACCTGCAGGTGGAACTTCCCGAAGGGAGCACCATGCGCGACCTCCTGGCGCGCCTGGGCCTCCCCACGGAGGAGCGCGGCATCACCTTCATCAACGGGCAACTGAGCGCCATGCCCGGCCTCCAGCCGGACCTGGGGCACGTCCTCCAGGACGGGGACCGGGTGGGCCTCTTTGACCCCCGCAGCATGTGGCCCTTCCAGTACCGCCACGGGGCGGCCCTGACCGAGGAGATGGCCCGGGCCATGCAGGAACGGGACGACCTGGGCCTGCACCACGCGTACACCAAAACCGGGTAGGGGGCACTGCAGCGCCATGCCCTCAGGTGCCATGCACCCCCTTACCCTCTGAGGAAGAAAGGCCACTCACGTGTCGCACGAAGAGGACCTGGCCCGGCGCATCCAGGAACTGGAAGCGCGCCTCGCCGACCTGGAGGCGCGCTTGCCCGCGCACTCTGTGCCCCCCAGCATGTGGGAAGAACTGGAGGAACTGGAAGAGGAACTGGCGCGCCTGCGGCAGGCTGCGCGCCCGACCGAGCGAGAGAAGCCCCAGCCCTAGCCGCGGGCGCGGCCGATGCGCCGCACCTTGCGCCCAGGCAGAGGTGGCCGGCGGTCCCGCGGTGTCTCTCCTGCGGCCTCCTTGCCGGCGAAACTGACCGGCGGGCGGCCTTCCTCTTCGGCGTGGCGCATGGCGAAGTGGACGAAGAGGTAGGACCGGTCGCGCAGAAAGTCCAGCCAGGCGGCCTCCGGATGGTCCTCCCGGTACCTGGCTTCCGCTTCCTCTATGAACTGTCGGAGCGCGCCCTCCACCTCCCCGGGCAGGCGTACAGTGGAGCCGGAGAGGCGCGTCGTGGACCCCACAGGCACGGGCCGCCCCAGGAGGATCTCCCCCACCTCCACCACCTTGGCCGCAACAGGAGCCAGGACCTCGTGGCGCGCCGGCACACCCTCTGGCAGGCGGTCGGCGAAGAGGTCCTGCAGGTGGAGGGTGCCGTCCTCCTCCGTGACCGCCTCCACGCGGTACGCGCTGCCGGGGGGCGCGGCGAGCCAGGCCTGGAGGAGGGAGCGTTCCCGCTCGTCCAGATACTCCGGCTCGCTGGCGGCGAAGCGTTCAATCAGCCTCTGCCCGTCCTCCCCCCACCGGTAGTCAAAGGCGAACCAGTCAAAGAAGAGGAGGGCCTCGTCCTCGTCCATCCGCTCCAGGGCCTCAGGGTGGTAGTAGTCGCCCCAGAAGAGTTTGAGCCCCTCCGCAACGGCCTCGGCAAAGGGCTCCTCCTGGGCGAACTCCACCAGGGCCGTGCGCAGGTTGCGGTAGGCCCGCTCCCAGAGCAGTTTTTCCAGGTGAGAAGCCTGGTCCTTGGGCATGCAGCAGTGCTTGTACTTCTTGCCGCTTCCGCAGGGGCAAGGGTCATTTCGCTTGGGTGGCATGGCGGCCTTCCCTCGTAGAGTTGGACTCGGGCAGTTCGCCCCGATGACCGGCGGGATGTTACCACAGGTGCCTGGAGTTGTCAACGGGGCGCGCCGGGTGCAGGGCTGTCTCGTTTTTACAAAAGGGAAGGCGATAACCGCTCTTCCCGGCGCAAAGGGCACGCCTCCTGGCGTGCCCTACGGTCTGCCGCGCCAGAAGGGTGTCAATCTAAGATGGGTCAGCCCTGGCCCGGGGTGCTGCACAAAGGGGTCGGTGCGGTGCGCCCGCTCTGCCCTCACGGCGCGCCCACCGTCACCTCGCCCAGGAGCACCCGGTCGTCCCGGATGCCTCCCACCTCCACCGGGAGCCGCTCCCCCGTCGCCAGCAGGTACAGGCCGGCTTCCAACTGGTAGGTTCCCGGCGGGAGGTCCGCCGGGAGGCGGATCTCGTGCTGGTCCAGCACCCACTCACCCGCGGCCCAGCGGGAGGTGCCGTAACTCCCGCCCAGAGGCTCCCCGTCGTGTCCGGCCCAGACCGGCCCGCCGGTTGCCGGGTTGTAGGGCCCCAGGAGGTGGGTGAAGGCGGTGTAGTCCTCCCGCACCGGTCCCAGGCTCCGCCAGTAGAGGGTCACGTAGAGGCTCCCTCCGGGCCGGGGCACCTCCGGCTCCAGATCGCATCCCTCCAGGGCGATGGCCTCCCCCAGCCTGGCGTGCCCAGGACGCATCGGGACCACAGCCCCGAACCCGCCTGGCGGGACCCGGTAGATCTGGGCGTAGGTCTGTCCCTCGTCGTCCAGGAAGGTCCGCTCCGCCTCTGCGCCGGGGAAGTAGCGGTCCATCAGGAGGGGGAAGCGCCAGTCTTCGTGGAGGATCACCGCGTACCAGGTCTCCTCCTCCGGTTGCCCCGGGAGGACCAGGCCATGCCGGGCGTCAAAGGAGCGGAGGTCCACCTGGCTCCCCCAGAGGGCGAAGGCCAGGGTGTAGTGCTCGGACGGGCGGGGCGAGAGGTAGACTGTGCCAAGGCCTTCCAGACCCCGCAGGGCCT
>JBMFPD010000069.1:0-13043 GCA_049969295.1 Anaerolineae bacterium
GGATGAGGCCTTCGGCCTCCGCTTCCTCTGCCCCACGCATCCACTCCTGCACGGCCTGTTCGGCCTGCTTCAGGCGCCAAGCCTCCCACAGCCTCCGGCATTCCTGCCGCCGATTATACAGTTCCCGCAACCGGCTTCGGTTCCCTGCCTTTTCCGCTTTGCGGTAGAGTTCATCCCATTGACGGGAAGCGCTTTCGTAATCGCCCATGTCCTGGAGGCGACGGGCTTCCTCGTAGGCCCTCTGGAACTCACGTTCCGTCCGTAGAGTTTCCAGGTCGCTCTTCTGGGCTCGGAATTTCTCGGCCCATGCTGGAGGGAGGGGGGCCTGCAGTGCTTGGTCGCACTTCTCCAGGGCGAGGTCCAGATGCCCTTCCTTCCGCAGGCGTTGGACCTCCTCAAACGAGGCTTCAAGGCGCTTGCTCTGGAGCTCCTCCTGATAGCGGTTCAAGTGCTGCAAGAGCATCTGTCGCAGGGGATCCCAATCCACCAGATTGGCGAGTTCCAGCGCGCTCTGGATCCTGGCGATGGCTTCCTCAAGCCTTTCCTTTTTGGCCAGACGCTGCGCCTCCTGAAGCAGGGCTTCAATCTGAAATTTTGTCAGCAAGGCCTGGCTGCGGCGGGCACCTTCCTCCCGGCCCTTCTGATATCCTTGTTCCAGGGATTGGCAGGAAGCCTCATCGGTCCTGATGCGCCTTGCGAGGCTGCGCAGTTCTTCCCGCGCCCAGTCGGGGGTGAGGTAAGAAGAGACCATGTGTGCGAGAAGGGTCCACAACTTCTCCAGGAGAGAGGCAGACACGTTGGGGGGCAGGTCAAGCAGGTGTTCCGCCGAGGCCTTGAGAACGTCCAGAAGGGAGCGCCACCGTTCGTCCCTGGCTTGGAGAGACCACAGTTTCCGAAAAGCTTCCTCCAACCGCGCCTGCTCCTCCGAGCGCTCTCCCGGCTTGGCTCCTGGGAGCAGGGCGGCAATGGCCACATCTGCTATCCGTTTCGCCTGCTCCTCATCCTCATGGAAGGGTGCATCTTTCTGCAGCACCTCGGTCCATTGGCGCTCGGCCCATGCGATCTTCCCCTTCCAGAGGCGAGCCTCGGCTGCTTGGCTCCGAAAGGCGATCGTCGCAGCAAACATGTCGGGGGTGAGGTACAGTGCCACGCTGTCCACAAGGGCCAGGGCGGCCTCCGGATTCCCTCTCTCCAACAAACCTTCCGCTTGCTGCAAAGCCAAGCGGCTTCGGAAGGGGTCGCCCGGACGCTCCCGGAGCCATCTGCTGCACTCTGCTACGACCTCCTGCTCTCCCAGGGTGCTCAAGGTTTCCAGGAGCCTCTTCTGCTCGCTTTCCTCCCCCTTCTGCTTCTTGAGCCGTTGGGCCTCTTTCTCCAATTCCTCGGCTTTGCGGTCCACATGGCCCCACAGTCTCTTCAGGAGGTCCCCATAGGGGAGCGCCTTAACTCCCTCCAGGGCCTTTCGGTAGCCCTCAGCAGCCTGAAAGACGTCCTCTGCCGTCCGGCGCGGTTTCGTTTCCGCCTCCCTGAGGAAGTGCCACGCGGCGAGCTCCTGGCTCAGGAACTGAGCCGCCTCTAGATCCAGAAGCGAGACCACCATCTTCCCCCCGGAGGTCTCGTGGAGTTCCCGACCGAGCCACCTTTTCCAGGAGAGATCAGAAAGCCTCTTCAGCGCCTGGAACACGCTTGACGGTACGTTCGGCGAGGCATACAGGGCTTTCAGGGCCTCGCGCCACCTTTCTGCGTCCAGCCGTTCGGGCAGGGCGACCTCAGTGCGGGATGCGTTCTCCACGTACTGCAAGGCCTCATCGTACATCCCACGGAGCACGAGGTCCTGTACGAACTGGAAGGTTTCCCGAGCCCAACGTTGCTGCAGTTCGTCTGCCAGAAGGACTGCGTCCCACGCCCCCTTGCGCCTGGCGATCTCAAGCAAGGTGAGCGCGTTCCGGAGTGCGGATCCCTCCAGAATGCTGCCTTCAGGCGGGTTCAAGATGCGCTCGGCTTCCTCCACCAACTTCTCGGGCGGCTGTTCCCACCATTCTCGGAGCCGCCGCAGATCCCTTTCCATGTCCGAAGCGTCCTGGAGCCTCTGTTCCGCCCTGCAGTCCAGGTTCTGCAAGAGGAATGTCTGGAAGGCTGGCGTCAGTTGATCCCAGCCGCTCGGTTCCCAGAGGTGTTCAGCTTTTGCTGGCTGCCCTACTGCGAGGCGGTATAGGAGGGCAGCCACGTGCTCTAGGTCGGCTTTTTGCGTATCCGGTGTCAGGGGGGCGAGGAGGTTCCAATCCACCACGGTGAGGCGGCGTGCTGATGAGTCCCAGAACAGGTTTCGTGGCTGAAAGTCGTAATAGCTTTTCTGCAGCCCCTCGTGCAGGACCCTCAGGAGCGAGGCGAGCTGCTCTCCCAACGCCACGACTTCGGGCTCTGGAAGGCTTTCCCTATCCCTGAGCTGCTGGTCCAGAGAGAGGCCAGAGGCCACTGTCTCCACGAAGAACCGGGGCCCGGGGCCGTCCAAGGCCTCTTCCAGGACCATGGGGATAAGCCAATCTTCCTCCACTGCATCCGCCTGGCGTTCCCTCAACTTTGCAGCAAGGAGGTGCAGGGTCAGGGGCTCATCCTCAAAAGCCTTCCAGTCACCTTCTGGCAGATCTGGATGGGCGATTTTGACGGCCACCTCGCGAGGGAAATCCTCAGCGCCCCTGAGGACTTCGGCCAACCAGACCTCGCCGAACTTGCCTCCACCCAGTCGCCGAAGCAAGCGGTATTGGTGCCCGGTCTTCCAGGCCTCCAGGACTTGTCCTTCCGTGCAGACGGCTCTCGGTTCCACGTCCGCTATCCTGCTCACGCGTGGCCGGTGATCGCATCCTGCTCTTCCGCAGCCAGAAGGGCCATGAGCAGGCCAAGGTCTTGGACGGTGGGGGAATCTACATCTTTCCCCAGGAAGGGCTGGATGCGATCTTCCAACTTCAGGTTCAGAAAATCCCGGAGGCTGGAGGGGCGCGTTTGCGCCAGGAGCCTCTTGACCTTGTCTTTCTTCGCCTGGTCGGAGAGGATCTGGCTGAACCTCTCCAGGACATTGTAGAGGCTGGAGTCGACTAGGTCTTGGGGAAGGCACCCCAGAGCATCCAACAACCGGTCCTGAGCCTTGGTGATCGTGATCGTCCCTTGCCTCTGGTCCACCTCCACCTCGATGAGGGAGTAAAGCGCACATTGTCCGAAGAGCAGGGTCTCCTCGCGGCGGTGGGCCAGGAACCAGACGAGGTGGGGTGAGAAAACTGCCTTGGTCTGATCGATCTGACCGGCGAACTCCCTGGCCTGGCTTTCCAGGCGGGACACCTGGGCTTCTTCCTTCCAGACATGCAGTCTTGGCTGAGGGGTGTAACGTTCCTTGGCCTGCACGTAGGGTTCCAGCGTATCCAAGAGAAGCATATGCTCTACCTGGAGGAACCTTAAGGTGAAAGGGTCAGGGGATAGGATTGTCTGGAAATTCCAATTTGGCGCAACGCCCTGGCGGACCGGGCGCCTGGCCAGGATAGCCTTCTGCAGCTTCTCCCACACCTCTCCCTTGGGCACCATGAGATAGGCATACAATTCACGTGTTTCTTCTGCAAACTTCCGCGTCCGCACCAGAAGGCTGGCCCGCTCCCAGGTAGCCAAAGCGATTTCCTCTATCTTCTGCTGGTCGAGCCCGCGGTAACCCCTTAGTCCGTCCACCAAAGGCTCGGTGTAGCAGCGGGCCAACTCCAGAAAGCGTTGGAGGATTTCTTCATATTGGTGGGAGCCGAAGGAGAAGAAGGCCGGACTGCGGCGGATGGACTCTCTCAGCGTTTTCCCCGGGCCGAAAGGGGCAGGGGCTTCCAGGTTCAGCGGTAGCACCAGCAACCGCAGTTCAAAATCTTCTCCTACCCGCCCCCATACCCACCGGGTCCTTTCTTGCAACTCCTTCCATTGCTTTAAACGCTCAACGTATCTCTTGTATATCTCAGGCTCATCCTTGGGGCCAAGCAAGAGGTACTGGGTGGGTTGGTTGCCCAGTTCCTGAAATTGTCGGTTCGCTTCCTCCCAGCGCTTTCTCCACTCTTGGAGGAGGGGACCTGGGACTTGTTTCTCCACCTTGCCGCTGGCCCTGGTTTTTTGTGGAGCGAAAAACTCGGCGAAGGGGTCACTTGGGATCTGGGTGCTTGGTTGGATGGGACGCCTGGTTGTCGGGATGGTGCCTGCCAAGTCCAACCACGCTTTCACCGAGCGACGGGCGGAATGGACGACCTCTTGGTAGGCAGGCCAGTGTTCCTCCACTGCATCTAAGAAAGACTTTGCCCATTGCAGGGCCCCAGGCTTGGAAGCGTTCATCCTGGAGGCGATGTAGTCCCGAAGTCGTTTCCCGAACTCCTGTGGGTTCAGGCTCAGACCCTTCGGCCGGAGCCTGGCCTCAAACGCTTGGACCTCGGTGGGATCGATCTCTGCAGACCACGGATTGGTCTGGGGCTGATCCTCCTGTGAGGTCGGCAATCTCTCCCACCGGAACAGGCCATGATCTTGGTGGAAAAGGGCTTCGTGGGCGAGCCTGAGTTCGGCGATCGCGCGGAACTGATCCGCGGGCAGGGAGACGGTGTGGCTGCCCATCGCGCTCGCGCGGTACTCAAGCCCTTTCCCCGCTTCTCGGGCAACGCGCGCCGGAATGGAGGTCCTGTTTACCGCGTGTTGGTAAAACTCTTCCCGGACAGGATGGCACAGGAGGGAGAGGAGGCACCCTGTCATCACGGGGAACACCGCCTCCTCGGGCCTGCGGTCAGAATAGTCGCGTGCTTGACCGGTTTGTGCGTACCGTTCTGCTAAGCCATCAAAAAGGTAAATCTCGTCAAACAGCGCTTCGGCATACTCCCGATCCAGGGTCGGCTGCTCCAGACCAGGTGCATAGTCAAAGCGTTTGGGGCGCCGTGTCTGAAGACGCTGCAGTTCCCGAAACGTGGCAAAGGTTCGCTGTTGACGGGCGTAGTCGCCTATCTCATCGCCCCAGTCCATGTGCTGGCAAGCCAGGAATAAGTCCACCCGCGTCACTTGACCTGGCCTGGCCACAGTCCGGACCAGATAGGCAAGATCCCCCACCAGGCCGCTCGTCTCGTCGCTGAACGTATCGGCGATGATGTAGACAGAAAGGTTAGAAAGGTCTTGAATGTTTGTTGAGAGGAGGCTCCAGAGTTCCGATTTCTTGAGCCCCTGCTGTAGGTCCGCGTAGACTGCCAAACGCCCCAGGGCCCGTTCCGGATTTCCCAGCCTCTCCCGGTCAAACCACCCCAGCCGCTCAACCTGGAGCTGGCGCAGGTGTTCCCGGTCCACAACCAAGGAGTGGATGGTAAACTTGGATGTGCGCGGTGGTACCGTGACTTGAGAGGGAGCCTCTCGGAGCACTTCAAGGAGGATGAGACGCAGGTGGTCGGGCCAATTCTCTCCGCAGCGGCACTCCAGGTACTCTCGCAAGGAGTGGAAAATAGATCGCCCCGCTCGGCCTAGGCAGACAATGAGGACAGGATCAGAGGTCAGCCAATCGGGCGGCTGCGGTGAAGGGGAGAGCGAAGCCGCCTGGTCCAACCAGCAAGAGAACGACACCTCTTCCTGAGATGAAGGCATGTGGGACTGTTCCACCTCTTGAGAGGGCTCCGTCGGTCCAGATTGGGCCTGTTCCTGGGCGCTGTCAGCCCGCAGCGGGCGGCGGAACCTTGAGAACATGATCCACCCTCCTAACCTCAGTACAGCAGAGCGCCCCTAACGAAGGGGCCCACGTGGAATCCTCCAAGGCCCTTCTTCCCTCGTCTTGCGGGTCCCGGGCACCTGCCCAGGGCCGCCGCGCCGTCGTGCGGGGCCCCGGGCAGATGCCTTTTCATGTCACGGAAAGGCGGAGCAAGGGCAATGCGCTCTGGTCTAGACATCCAGGATGGAGGGTGGTTCCCCGCTCGCGCCGGCCGGCCCCCCGACTTCTGGTCCGGTGGCCTTCTCCTGCCGTTTCTGGCGGGCGAGCCGATCTTCCACGCTCTTCAGGAGGTCCTCCAGCATCAACTCAGCCACAGCAGCCAGGTCTGTGTAGGCGTCCTTGTAATTCGCAGGCTCCCCCGCCGGAAGGGCTCCGCCGCTTTCCTTGAAGCCATCCAGTTCCCTGATCCTCTCCTGCAGTTGAGCAAGGATCCTCTGCTCGGGCTGCAAACGCACCTTGCTTTCCTTTCCCAGTTGTGCGAGGAGGAACTCCCGCCATCCTTCCAACCCGACCTCTCGCTGGTACTCCTGCAGGGCCCCGTCCAGGCGTTCGTAGTTCAGCAGCCACGTGCTCTGGGGGAACTGGTCCCGCCCTTCCAGGACGAAGGACTTGGCCAGTTGGAAGAGGGACCACAGTTGTCTGCTGGCTGGCGTCAGCCGGAACTGTCGGCCATCCCTGTGCTTGAACCCAGGGGCCCGCAGTTCGTACCACGTGTTGGCCCCATCGTCCTCCACTGCGATCCATCCCAGCCCCCACGAGAGGAAGAACTGCTCCAACCGCTGGGGATGCTCCAAGAGCATCACCACCCAGGGGTGGAAGACCCGGTACTGGGTGTTATGCCGAGAGGAGTACTCCAGTTCGTACTTGGCCGCGTTGGCCTCGGCGGGGAAATTGTGGTTCAGGTGGGGGGGAACGGCCTTGTATTCCAGGTAAGCTTTCTGACAATCGTGCCAGGCGCGGAAGACCTGGGGCTCCATCAGGTCCTCGGTGTAGACCACGGTGCATTTGTGTGGGTCCTTGCTGCCCACAAGGTCAATCAACTTGTCCTGGTCCCGGGCTTCCGTGCTCAGCTTCGCTAGCCGCATCTCCCGCACCGCATCCTGGAAGAACTGCCGCGTTGCCTCCTGTACGTCGTCCGTGCTGACCCGGACCAACGTGGCCCACTTCTTCGCCGAGGTCTGCTCAGCCACTGGCCGGTCAAACAGGGGCTGGGCTTTTCCCAGAACCTCCTGGGCGAAGGCCTGGGGGGTGCCATAGATCCGGCGGATGTGCTCGGCCACCCGGGTTTCGGCAGGCAGGTGGCTAAAGCGGCGGGACGCATACCCTTTCACGGCCGAGAGGTTCCGCTCTGTGAGGTGCTTGCGCGCCTCCGGATGCTCCACCCCTCGGAAGCTTTCCAGCGTAGTGGGCACTTCATCTTCCGGGCGGATGGAGAAGAGCAACTGCACCTGTCCATCCGTCTCCTCCAGGTCCCACTGCACGCCCCGCAGGAGACGCTGCACCTCTTTCTTCACCTCTTCTTTTGGGAATTCCAGTTCGGCCAGGCGGGTCTGGACCGCGCTCAGTTTCTGGTCGGCCTGTCGCGTCTCCTCCAGTTCCCGCCGCTTGCGGGCCAGCGTTGCGTACAGGCCTTCCACGCCCGTCGCAGGGTCTCCTGTGGCCAGGACGCGGATCCACCGCTCCAGCTCGGCCCGCAGCGCCTCCGCGTACTTCCGCATCTCCCGCACCGTCTCCACCACTGCCCAGTGGAGGATCTCGTCCTTCCGCACGTCCACCACGGCCTGCTCCGCCTGCAGGTAGGCCACTTGGGTGGAGTGGACTTTGGGGTGTTCCAGCACCGCAAGGAATTTCTTCCGGGCGTATTCTTGTACCTGTCCGTACTTGACGCTGCGCTCCTTCTCAGCCTCCAGCCGAGGGTTGAGCTCCTGGCGCATCGCCGCCACCCGGTCCATGAAGGCTTCAAATTCCTTCAGGCGGTTCACCAGCCCGTCCAGGAGGTCATAGGCATACCCCACCCGGCCAGCCTTATCCCCCTCCATGAGGGTCCGCATCAGCCACAGGCGCACCAGCCTGCGGAAGATGCCCACCTGAGCGTCCTTGCATTGCTGAAGCACCTCTCCGAACTTGCCCCGGTGTTCCTCACCCGAGGCGGTCCGGTAGCCGTAATGTTCTCGGATGAAAGGTGGAAGGACCCGGGCGACGTACTGTGGCCACTCCTGAGGAGGGATCTTGGATTCCCTCCCGGGCTTCACGGCCTCCATGACCCGCAGTCTCGCTTCCCGGGAGACCCGCTCAATGACCTGGGCCATGTCCGCCCGATCTCCCAGGTTGGGGAACACGGAGAGCCAACTGAACCCTGCCCTCCGGCGCTGCATCCCCAGGCTGCCCTCTGCATGTTGCCGGACGAGGTTCAGGTTCTCCCCTGCCCCTTGCAAGATCACGTTCGCGATCTCGCCTAGGAAGAGGGTGGGGGCTTCGCTCTGCCCCTCGTAGGCCTGGCTCTCCTGGAGCAACTTCAGGGCATCCTCGTAGCCCAACCGGTTGGGGTCCTGCCAGTGCACGCGCTCCACCCTGGTGACCCGTTCCGGGTCGCTGGGGTCGTCCCGGACGGGCTTGACCAGCGCATCCAGCCAGTCCAACGTGAGGCGGTCGGCGAAATCCTGCTCGCTGTAGTAGACCGGCACCTTGTAGGTGTGCGCGCCCAGGCTGCTGTAGAACACCACACCGGGGTTGCCCGCATACACTGGGCCCAGGTTGGTGACGATCCACTCGGTGTAAGCCTGCCCGGCCTTTTCGTCCAGGAGCGCGCTGATGGCCGCCGCCACCGCAGCGTGCACGCCGTGCTCTGGCTCTGCCGAAAGCCGCCTGCCCCCAGGAAGCACCCCGTCAATCAGGTAGCAGGCATCAAACACCTTCTGCCGGACCTCCGGGATCTGCAGCGTTGTGTCGGCGAGGTTGTAGGTCACACGGGGGAGGGAGAAGTCAGCGCTGACCACCATCAGGCGGTTCAGTTCCCTCCAGGCAGCGAAGCTCCTGGCTTTCATCTCTTCGCTGGGCTCGGCATCAAAGGCGTTGGGGAGGGCGAAGTAACCTCGGATGATGTTCGGCACTCTGCCCGCGCGATAGCGGGCGAGGAGCGCGATATCCAGGAGCATGCCAGATCCTGTCCCCCCCGCGAAAGAACCAACGATGATGATCTCCAGACGCTGCTGCTCTTCCAATTTCTTGGCCAGTTCCATGATGTTGGCATTCAAGCGCGTCCAGATCTCGGAGTGGGCTGGATTCCCTAGATCCTTGAAGAGACCCAGCCTGCCGAACTGGCGGAGTTGCCCCGCCCCTGCGGAAAGCACCCACTGGGCCCGGGGCAAGTTGGCCAGCCAGTAGTCTGCCTGAAACCAGGACCCGATGTGGGGGAGCTTCCCTTGACTCGCCGCTTCGCCGATCTCGTAGCAGTCGCCGCCGATGTGCACGAATTCTCTTTCTTTCTCCAGGCGTACGCTGCCGACCTTGACCTCCTTCTCACCTTGCCGGCCTGTGGCTGCCAGTTCAGCCGTCGCTTGGGGCATGGTGTCAAAGGCCAGGAGACGGACGTTATCTGGCATCGTGCCCCCGTGCGATTCCATCAAGTCCTTCTTGAGGTGCGTGAGCACCCATTGTCCGGTCCCCCCCAGACCAATCACAAACGCTGTGCGTGCCATCTCACTCCTCCTTGGCTGCTCCTAATGTTTCCGTGCTGCCGGCCAACCCCAAGCCGCTCTCCGCCTTTCTAGGGCCCTCTTCCTTGAGACCCCATCACCTCCTTTCCCTTGCCATCGTTGCCCTCCAGGGGTCAGTCGTAGCGGATCACTGTGTCTCTATCCATGTCAAACTCCTCGCCGCTGGCGATCCCCATTTCGTCGAGGAATGCTTCTCCATTGCTGTCAAAGAGTCGCAGGGCAATGGCCCGAGTGGCGCCCTCTGGCGACTGGGCGCGCCTTGCCTCCAGTTTAGAGATGTCCAGAGAGGCCAGGCCGCCTCCCTTGGCACGGTAAGTATGCCACAGCCCCCGCCAACCTTTGGCCAGCACCTCCTCATGGAGGACTAGACCTGTCTTGCGGTCCCGGAAGGTGATCACTCCTATCGGGCGGGTTCGGATGTTCCAGACCATGAAGGCGAGGAAGAGGACGGCCAGGCCAGCCAAGCCACCGTAGATCATTCGGCATGTGGTGGGGCGTGCATACCACCGGTCCTCCCGGATAATGGGCAGTTTGACCGCTTCGGCACTGACCAGCTGATATGCGGGTTTGATCTCAGAGGGGATAGGTTCCACGCTCAGGAGGTATTCTCCGCTCTCTGGGACGCCCTCTCCCGTCTCCCCCGCCCAGACCCGGCCCTCCGGCTCCATTTGGAGGTTCAATGTCACTGTGATGACGCGCTTGGAAGGGGTCAGCAGGAGTGCTCGGAAGGTGTCTTCAGGCTTCCCTCTGATGATCGTGGCCGGGTCTAGACGGGTGCTGCCACTGGGATCTTGGATGAAAACTCTGAATCTCACAGGGGCGATCTGAGCGCCTACACATGCGAACTTCCCGCAGTAAAGGGGAACCCTGGCTACGCCTTTTTCATCTTGCCCGGCATCTACAGCAAAGGCGATGGGCTTCACTTCTCCGCGGGAGAAAGCGATTTCCTTCTCTTTGTACCGGGGGTACCATTTGGTCTTATCGTAGTGCCCCTTCAGCTGGACTCGGACGGTGTAGGAACCTGGGGCATCCACTTGAGAGCCCAGGCGTTCGGCCGAACGGAGCACGGCATAGAAGACGTTGCGCTGGGGGTCATACTTCAGGTCTTGTTCCTCCAGGCCCTGGCCCTGGGGGCCCAAGATCTGTGCTCCGAACGTGTGGTCCAACGGGCCCAAAAACATCCCTTCTTGCACCACCTTGCCGGGCAGAGAAGAGTCGTTGCTATCCACAATCCTGAGGGTGACCGTGACTGGGACAGGTATGGACTGGGCCCCTGCCAGGACATTGACCGGAGTTTCATCTCCAGGCCTGGGTTCAAGGACCTCAAAGCCAAAGCGCTGTACTGGCCTGACACTGAAGGAGCCGCTGTCCGACAGTACGAGGAAGGTCTCCTGATCCGGCCGGACACTGCGAGCAGTAACGCGCAGAATCCACGAATATGTCCCGTCCTCTTTCAGTGTCAACGGTTCCGTGGACTCCCAGTTCCCTTCCGCGTTACGGCGCAGCGCATGATCCTGTTTCTGGCCTCCCGGTGTCGTGATCTCCAGTCCTGCTCGCAGAGGGAACTCCTCCAATTCAGAGACGGGGGTTCCGGTCTTTGAGTACCTGATGGCATAGACAAAGTGTTGCGGATTCTTGGGATCATAATAGGGAGGCTCGGGCATCTGGGGGAGTTCCTCGTTATTGGCCGGAGCCAGTGGGTAGTGGGTAAAGCTGGCAACCTGGTACCGCACATCCACATGCTTGCACAGGTCCGCACCCTCGGCTGTGACCCACCATGTGCCAGGAACGGGGTTTCGGATGACATAGCGTTCATTGGGCCCTTGCTTTGTGTAGTCCTCGACGGCCCCGGCATTTCCCCGCACTGGTTCTCCGTCCACGTACACGTCCTGAGGGCCGTCCGGGCGGTCGTGTGCAATTCTGATCTTGACATCCTCAATCTTTCTGCCCGTTTCTGCGCCTACTTTGAAGACATGGATCAGAAGAGCCTCTAGATAGGGTTCCACATAGATAGGTTCTCCGCACTTGTTTCGGATGAGCGCTGATCCCAACAGCGGGTCAAGGGCCTCTGTGAGCTTGACCGAGAGGTCCGTATTGTCAAACCCCTCCTCGCTCTTGTTGAGGATCAAGAACTGGCCGCCGTGTTCCTTCGTGACCTCTTCCCACAACCCCGTGATCCGCGAGTCTTTGAGGTAGTTATACTCGGGGTCGGTGGAATCTTGAAAGGCCAGAACGAACAGATAGATCCCTGTGTCGCCTCGGAAGGGAAGGACATCCCCATCTGGGCGCAGAGGGTCACGGAGTTCTTCCAAATATCTATCAAGGCCTGACCATTCCAACGGACTCGTGCAGCCCGTGGCGGTCTTGCATGGGGCACCATCGGTGAGCAAGATCACCGCCTGTCTGCGCACAGAAGAGCTGTCCCCTGGGGGAACCCTCCGCCAGTTCTCCAGGATGTTGGAGGTATGGACAAAGGCAGGGATGGGATCGGTGCTTCCCAGGATCTCCAACTCGTACTTCGCTTTGAGCACCTCTCTTTCCCGCTCCCAGGCCTCTACAGTCTCCGGGGTTGGAGCGATGAGGGCATCGGCAATGTAGTCTTTATAGGCTGGGGTGGTCGCGGTCTTCTCTCCAAAGCCGACCACAGCCAGCCTGTGCTGTACCCCGGGGCAGTAGTAGACGGCGTTGTCACCGAGCCTGTCGATGACATAGGCAATGGCTGCTAGCCTTCCTCCGTATTTGTCGTTTTTGGGCATGCTCCAGGAATGATCCACAAGGATGACGAGGTCAAGTCCGAAGCACGGGGTGCTCGTGGGGCCCTGCTGACGTACGCTGGCTGCGTGGACCAGAGGGGGCGCTGCTGCAGCGACTATGAGGGTTGCGATCAGGACATAGAGAGGAAGGAAGTGCAAGAAGGGGTTGGCCCTGGGGCAGACGTACGTGTGCATGGAACTCTTCTCCTCTTGCGGCAAGGTTTGCACTGGAAAGGCGTATTTGGAGGTATCATCCTGCAGGGCGTGGGCGAAGTTTCTCACAGCCGACTTAGGTCTGGCAAAAAGGCTACGCTTCCGAGGCGCGCGGTTCGGAAACCAATGACCGGGCTTTCGGAATAATGAAGTAGTCCTTTCCGCACCTCCGGAAGGACAGCGAACGGGCGGCTTACCAGCCGGATACCAACCCCTTGCTTCATGGCAGGACGAGGAGGCTTCTTAAACACAGGGCTTTTCAGTTTTCTTACAGTGGTGCGAGTAGGCAGTGAGGGAGGTATCTTGAGGGTCCCAAGAGAGCCCGCCACGCATCAGGGACATACCGGTACCCCATCCGCCGGATCAAGTTCAAGGCTCCATCCCGCAAGGCAGCCAGGGCAGGCCCTATCTTGCGCCCGTGCCACCGGTCCTCGCCATAGCTCATATCTCGCACCCAGAACACCCGGTTCTCTATCCCCCAGTGCCCACGCAACCACCTCTGCACCCGCTCTGGCGTCGCCCACTCCCCAGGCGCACTGCACACCCACAAATGCTCTTCTACCTCCTGCTCCTCGCCCTTCCCCACCCACCGCACCCGACGAATCCGTCCGCATC
>JBMFPD010000070.1:0-12928 GCA_049969295.1 Anaerolineae bacterium
ACTTCAAAGGTGGGGTAGGCCTGGGCCAGGAGAGAGCGCAGGCATGGGCCGATGGCGGAAACCTCGTTCCGCGCCGGCACCAGGACCGAGACCGTGGGGCCCTCCGTAGGGGCGGGGTAGTCGCCGAGCCGCCTCAGGGCGCACAGGTTCGTGAGGGCGATGGCGAGGAGCACCCCCAGGAAGATCGCGATCCCCACCTGTTGCTGCGCCCAGAAGCCGTTCACCGACCTCTCCCCAGCAAGCGGAGCCACCAGGCGCGGGGACGGGGCCGGCGCCGGAGGTCAGGCGCGTGTTTCCAGAGGAGGACCGCCATGTGCCCGGTCCATACGGCCAGGAAAGGCGGCGGGCCGTGCCGGACCAGGGCCAGGTAGGCCCCCAGGACGCACATGCCCATCACGAGGGACCAGGCGTCAGCGTCCTGGAGGAAGACGAAAAGGCCCAGAGTGAGCCCCAGGATGATGGGGACTTCCCCCAGGGTCAACCCCGTCCAGACCCCGAAGGTGGCCGCCACTGCCTTTCCACCCCGGAAGCCCAGAAAGGGCGAGAAGGCGTGGCCCACCACCGGCGCCAGGGCCACGGGCACGAGTTCCCAGCCCGAGAGCCCTGCGGAGAAGTGGGCGAAGGCCGTGGGCACTGCCCCCTTCAGGTAGTCCAGGAGCAGGGCGGGAAGGCCGCTTCTCCAGCCCCCGGCGCGCCAGGCATTGGCCGCACCAGGGTTCCCGTCACCGTAGCGTCGGATGTCCTTCCCTGCCAGGAAATGGCCTGCCCAGAGGGAGAAGGGAAGGGAGCCGGCGGCGAACCCCAGGAGCGTCCAGAGGAGCACCGCGCCCATACAAGCCTCAGGCCTCGCTCTCCAGACGTATCCAGATACGCCCTGCCTCCTCCTGGACGGGGAAAACGGGGAGGGCCCTCTCCCTCCGAAGGACGCCGAGCACCCGCCCCACAGCCGGCGGCCAGGGGGTCCAGGCCTCCACATCGCCTGTGCGCAAGTTGAAGGCGCTGTGGTGCCAGGGGCAGACGAGGGAGCCTTCTGGCGTCACCGTGCCCCGGTCCAGGGGGGCTCCCATGTGGGGACAGCGTGCGGCAACGGCGTAGACCTGACCGCCCTGGCGGAGGAGAAGGACATCCTGTCCTCTGGCGCGGACCACGCGCCGCGCTCCCTCGGGCAGGTCTGCAGCGGGAAGGAGGTCAATCCAGGTTGCTTCTCCGGGTGTCGTCATATGCGTCTCCTTTACATAATCCATTTATCTGCGTCTGGATGGCGTGTCTCCCGGCGACTGGGGCAGGTCAATACCCCTCCTCCGCCCGGGCCTTGCCCTTGAAAACCGAGTAGATGTAGGCCGTGTATCCGATGACGATGGGCATGCCCACCAGGGCCATGACCAGCATCACCGTCAGGGTCTTCTCCGAGGAGGAGGCGTTGTAGACGGTCAGGCTCAGGGCCGGGTCGTTCACGGCCGGCACGAGGGCAGGGAAGTTGCTGGCCCCGAGGATGCCCATCAGGCCGACGATGGCGAGGGATGAGCCCAGAAAGGCGAGGAGGTCCTGCTTCCGGCGGGCGGACGCCCGCGCCAGGAGGATGCCCCCCAGGGCGGCGGCCCAGGCCACCCACGCCAGGGGCCGGGCAAAGGTGGCTCCCCGCACGAAGGCGCTGGCCAGTGTGGAAAGGGCGAACAGGGCACCGAAGGCCAAAAGGCTCCCCCGAAGCCAGCGTCGCGCCCGGTCCTGGAGCGCCCCCTCCGTCTTGAGCACCGCGTAGGCCGCCCCCTGGGTGCAGAACATGGCCAGTCCCAGGAAGCCGATGAGGAGGGCGTACGGGTTCAGCAGGGTGAGGAAGGTGCCGGTGTAGTGCATGTGGGCATCCAGGGGGATGCCCCTGGCGATGTTACCCACGGCGACGCCGAAGAGGAACGCTGGCACGGATGAGCCCACGGCAAAGGCGCTGTCCCAGAGTTTCCTCCAGCCGGGGTCGCGCCGGAACTCCAGGGAGACCGCCCGGAAGATGAGGGCGAAGAGGACCAGCATCAGGGCGAGGTAGAAGCCGCTGAAGACGGTGGCGTAGACATGGGGGAAGGCAGCGAAGAGGGCCCCGCCTCCGGTCAGGAGCCAGACCTCGTTCCCATCCCACACCGGGCCGATGGCCGCCAGGAGGGTGCGCCGGTCCCGCTCGTCCCGGGCCAGGAAGGGGTACAGGACGCCCACCCCCAGGTCAAACCCGTCCAGGATGGCGTAGCCGGTCAGGAGCACCCCGATGAGCACGTACCAGATGACGCGCAGGTCCATGTTAATCTCCTCTCCCCTGAACAGGGGCCGCTTTCCCTGGAGCCTCTCCTGGGCTCACCGGTCCGTGGCGCACCTCCCGGATCAGGAGCGACAGGTACATGGCGAAGAGAAGGGCGTAGATGAGGACGAACATGACCAGGGTGAAGAGGACCTGCTCGGCTGGCACGGTGACGGAGACCGCGTCGGCCGTGCGCAGGAGGTTGTAGACAGCCCACGGCTGCCGCCCCACCTCTGCGGCAACCCACCCGGCTTGGTTGGCCACCTGGGGCAGGGGGATGGAAAGGAGGAGCACCGTGGGGAACCACTGCGTCCGCTCCAAACGCCCTGTGCGCCAGAGGTAGAGGCCTGCAAGCATCACCAGGATGAAGTAGCCTCCCAGGAGGACCATCAGGTGGTAGGCGTAGAAGGGCACGGCCACCGGCGGCCAGTCGGCGCGAGGAAAGGCATCCAGGCCGCGCATCTCGGCGTTGGGGTCAAAGTGGACGAGGAAACTCAGGAGCCTGGGGATGCCGATGTAGAGGTGGACCGTCTGCCGGGCCACATCGGGGATGCCGAAGAGAGCCAGGGGCGCGCCCCGCTGGGTGGTGAAAAGGCCCTCAAAGGCGGCCATCTTGGCCGGCTGGGTGAGGGCCACCTGGACCGAGTGGAAGTGGCCCAGCGCGACCTGCGCCAGGGAAGTCACTGCCCCCACGATGAGGCCAGTGCGCAGGGAGAGGCGGGCGAACTCCAGGTGTTGCCCTTTCCGCAAGTACCAGGCGCTGATGCCGGCGACGAAGAAGGCGCCGGTGATCCAGCCGGCCGCCACCGTGTGCAGGAACCTGGGGCCGATGGAGGGGTTGAGCACCGCAGCCCAGAAGTCCGTCAGGCGGGCGCGGCCGTCCACGATGGCGTAGCCAGCGGGCGTCTGCTGCCACGAATTGGCGATGAGGATCCACAGGCCCGAGAGGTGCGAGGCGAAGAAGACCAGGAGGGCGGCCAGCCAGTAGGCTTTTTTGGAGACTCGCTCCCGGCCGAAGAGCAGGATGCCCAGGAAGCTGGACTCCAGGAAGAAGGCGAAGATGCCCTCCGCTGCCAGGGGCGCGCCGAAGATGTCGCCCACGAACCGGGAGTACTCGGACCAGTTGGTGCCGAAGGCGAACTCCATCGTGATGCCCGTGGCCACCCCCACGACGAAGGTGAGCCCCAGCAGCCTGATCCAGAAGGACGAGACCTGCCGGTAGAGAGGTTCGCCGGAGCGGAGGTAGAGGGTCTCCAGGATGAGGATGGTCAAGGTCAGGCCGAAGGTGAGGGGTGGGAAGAGGAAGTGAAACCCCACTGTGAAGCCGAACTGCACGCGCGCCAGGAGCACAGGATCTAGCACGTGCACTCCTCCTCAGTCTCCCCTGGCAGGGGCACAGCGTCGCTGTGCCCCTGCCACTTCGTCGCGGGATAGCCCCAGTTAGGCCTCGTCGCCAGGCTTCCAGAGTTCCCAGACCCTGCCGGCCAGGGTGATGTTGGGCTTGAGGGTCTTCTTGCCTGGCCGCCAGCCGGCTGGGGCGACCTCCCCGGTGGCACGGACATGCTGGTAGGCCTGGACCTGGCGCACGAGTTCGCTGAAGTTGCGGCCTACCGGCGGCGTCAGGATTTCCATGGCCTGGATGACGCCGTCGGGGTCAATGAGGAAGCGGCCGCGGATGTTGACCCCAGCGGCTTCGTCGTAGACACCATAGAGAGAGCCGATCTTGCCCCCTGGATCGGAGAGCATGGGGTAGGGGATGCCCCCCTCCACCATCTTGGACAGTTCGGTCTCGTGCCAGACCTTGTGGGAGAAGACGCTGTCCACGCTGCACGAGAGGACTTCCACACCGAGGGCCTTCAGTTCGTCGTACCGGGCGGCAACTGCCGTCAGTTCCGTCGGTCAGACGAAGGTGAAATCCCCCGGGTAGAAGCACAGGACCACCCATTGGCCGGCGTAGTCGGAGAGGCTGATCTCCTTGGTCTCTCCCCGATAGTACGCTCTGGCCTTGAAGTCAGGCGCCTTCATCCCTGCTCTGAGACACATCGTGCCACCTCCTCATTAAGGTCATTTGCCAGAGGCCCTGCCGGCCCAGTGCCCCTGAGAACCCTGGCCGTTCTTTCGTCTGAGGGTCGGCCCGGCCGGAGGGCCTCTCTCAGCAGGGCTGGCTCCCTTCCCCGGGGAAGGGAGCCAGCGCCTTTAGAACTTGCGGAACTCGCTCTTGGACAGGCTGCAGATAGGGCACTTGTCCGGCGGCTCTCCGATGACGGTGTAGCCGCACTTGGGGCAGATGTAGATAGGCTGCGACTTCAGGTCCTTGCCCGCTTCCACCAACTGCTTGGCCTCGGTGTACATCCCCTCGTGGATCTTTTCGGCTTCCAGGGCGTAGTGGATGCTGAGCATCGCGCCTTTCTCTTCCTGCAGTTTGGCGACGGCGTTGTAGGCTGGGTACATCTCCGTGTTCTCAAAGTGCTCGCCGTCAATGCCTGTCTGCAGGTTGGTGGCGGTGTTGCCGATGCCGCCCAGTTCCCGCAGGTGGTTGGTGGCATGGACCTGCTCGGCGAAGGCGATGGCCCGGAAGAGACGGGCAACCTCCGGGAACCCCTCGGCCTCGGCCACGTCTGCGAAGATGGTGTACCTCATGTGGGCCTGGCTCTCGCCGGCGAAGGCCGCTTCCAGGTTGGCTTTGGTCATCTTGTGCATGGTCTTACCTCCTTCTGCTGCTCTGGCCATCACGGTGTCCACCTCTTGTGGGTAGTGTGAAGGAATTCTCTGTTTGAAGTCATTATACCACATCTCTGGCTCCTTGTCAAGCCGCGGAAGCCTCGAGACAGGGCGGTCTCGTCCTCGCGAAGGGAAGGCATGACCGCCCTTCCCGACGCGGAGGCACGCCAGGAGGCGTGCCCTACGGTCTGCCGCTTCGGCGGTACCCCCTTTCCTCCCCGATGCGGGGAGGGAAGGGGGTAGGGGGATGGGAGAGGTCGGTTTTCCCGCGTCCTCGACTCACCAACCCGAGATGCAACCGCAACCCGTCAAAACCCCTCTTGCATGCCTCCCATAACAATGGTATACTGATGGCGTCGCCGCCGAAAGCCGGTCCGCAGCCCACCGCGGCGGTACCGCGGGGGGGGCCCCTGGGGTGTTCCCACTGGGGAGGTCTGAGACGTCGTGCACCAGGGCGCTTTCCACGATGTGTTGTTGCGCACTGCTGGTCTGATGGCGCAGGCGCACAGGGAATTGGAGGGCCTCCGCGACCTGCTCCGAAGGCTGCCCCCGGAGGCAGGCCCCCTTGCCCGTGCGCTGGGCGAGGGGCTGGACCGCGTGGAGGAAATCCTGCGTCGCCTCACCACGCTGGAAGCGGAATGGCCTGCCGAACCTCAGGAACCCCCTGCAGCGGCCTCCTCGGTGGATCCTGCACACGTGCTGCGGGAAGAGGAAGAGCGGCAGCGTCTGGCCAGGGCCCTGGCCAAGGGGCCCGCCCAGCTCCTGGCCAACGCCGTGGTGGAGTTGGACTCCACGCTCCCCCTGGTGGAGGCGCCGGCCCAGGTCAAGGACGGACTTCGGCAGTTGCGGGATGAGTTGGAAGAGGGCCTCTCCCGGCTCCGGTGGCTCATCTGGGAACTGGAACCCCCTGTAATCCTGCGGGACCTGGGCCTTGGGGAGGCTTTGAGGCGGTTGGCCGAGCAGTTTCACCGCCAGACCGGCATCCCGGTGCGGCCAGTGGGGCTGGAGCGCCTTCCAGACGCGCTGCCCTACACCGTGGAACTGGCCCTGTTCCGCATCGTCCAGGAGGCCCTGGAGAACGTGCACCAGCATGCGGAGGCCCGTGGGGTCCAGATCGCGGCCGCGTGGGGCGAGAAAGGGTTGGAGCTCTCTGTGGAGGACGATGGCCGCGGGTTCCAGCACCGTCTGCCCGTTCCCAGCCTGGGGCTTATCAGCATGCAGGACTGGGCCGACCTCGTGGGCGCGCGGCTCAGCATCCGCAGCGGGCCTGGCCAGGGGACCAGGGTGACGGTGCTCCTGCCCAGCGACCTTCTGGAGGCCATGGGCGTGGGCCTCTCGGCCGGCTAGGGGATGCGGGGGTCGGCAAGGAGGAGGGACGACCTTGGACACGATCCGGATCATGATTGTGGAGGACCATCCCCTCTTCCGGGAGGGCTTGCGCCGCAGCCTGGAACTGGAAGAGGACTTCACCATCATCGGCGAGGCGGCCGATGGCAAGGAAGCGCTGGAGATGGCCCTGGCCCAGAAGCCCGACATCATGCTGGTGGACATCAACATCCCGGGGATGAACGGGCTCCTCTTGACCCGCAAGGTCAAGGAAGAACTGCCGGATGTGGGGGTCATTGTGCTCACCGCGTACCACGACGAATCGCAACTCTTCCACGCCCTGAGGTCCGGCGCGGCGGCCTACTACCCCAAGGAAGTGACCCCGCGGGACCTGATCCAGGCCATCCGGGAGGTGCACCGGGGGAACTACGTCATCGGCGACGAAGTGATGAAGAAGCCCCAAGTGGCCAGGTGGCTTCTGCGCCAATTTGAGGAGATGGCCCCGGAGGGGGAGGTCTTTCCAGAGGAGATGTTCCAGCCACTCTCGGCCCGGGAGATGGAGATCCTGCAGTGCATCGCCCGGGGCCTCAGCAACAAAGAAGTGGCCCGCGAACTGGGGATCAGCCAGCAGACGGTGAAGAACCACGTGACGGCCATCCTGCGCAAACTGGCGGTCAACGACCGCACCCAGGCTGCCCTGTACGCGCTGCGCCGGGGGTGGATCCGCCTGCAGGACATGTGAAAGGAGCCGGCACCTCTGGGGCTCCACGCCTCGTTCCGAAGGGGAGGCTTAGGTCGCCATGAGTGAAACGGTCCAGAAGGGCAGGGCGCAAGAGGCATCTCCTCTCGCCAAACTGGTGGAGGACTGCCGGCGGGAACTCCAGCAGGTGGAGAAGGAACTGAAGGAGATGGAGGTCCTCATCCGGCAGAGCAACGATGAGGTGGAGCGCCTGGCCCAGCGCAACGCCCAGCTGGCCACGCGCGTGCGGCAAGTGGAGATGAACATTGACACCTACCCCCGCAAAGACATTATGGAGATTTTCTCCGCGGCTCAGGAGGCCCAGACGCGGCTCTTCATGATGCGGGGGCAGATGGAGCAGTTGCAGGCCAAGCAGCGCAGCCTCCAGCGCTATGCGGACCTCCTCCGGCGGGTGTTGGAAGCAACCGAAGGCCTGGCTCCCCAAGCCCTGCCGACCAGGGCGCGCCCGGGCACCGGTCCTTTGGACACCCTGGCCCAGATCATTGAGGCCCAGGAGGAAGAGCGGCGCCACCTGGCCCGCCAGATGCACGATGGCCCCGCGCAGGCCCTCACCAACCTGATCCTCCAGGCGGAGATCGTGGAGCGCCTTTACGATTCCAACCCCGAGGCAGCGCGTGGGGAACTGGGCAACCTCAAGAACGCGGTGAACACCACCTTCCAGCAGATCCGCGAGTTCATCTTTGACCTCCGCCCCATGATGCTGGACGACCTGGGCCTGGTGCCCACGCTCCGCAGGTACGCCCAGGCTTTTGAGGGCAAGACGGGCATCGCCACCAGTGTGAGCCTTCTGGGCAAGGAGAAACGCCTGCCCAGCCACGCGGAGGTGGTGGTCTTCCGCGGCGTCCAGGCCCTCCTGGACAACGTGCGTCGCCACGCCTCCGCCACTCATGCACAGATCGTCCTGAACATGGAGGAAGGGCGCGTGTCCGTGGCAGTGGAGGACGACGGCAGCGGGTTCAACCCCGACGAGGTTCTGCAAGAGGCCCAGCGCCGCCGCGGGGGGCTGGCCTCCCTTCGGGAGCGGGTGCGCATGTTGGGGGGAGACCTGGCTGTGGAAAGCGGCATTGGCCGCGGGACGCGGGTCCGGTTCCACATCCCCCTTGCTCCTCAGTAGCACCCCTGTCTGTTCTTGTCCATGGGCGTTCCAGGGCGCACGGCTGTTGCGCCCCAGCGGCTGCCCGTCCCGGGCGGGACGGCAAGGTCGTTCCATCCCTCTCCTCCCCCAGGTTAGTACCAATATCCTATTGTAGCGCGCCCCTCTCTCCCCTATAATGGGGGCAGAATCGGGAACAAGCGGGGCGCATGACCGCTTTGCAGTCGTCGGTTGTTGGGCCATCGCATCACAAGATTAGGAGGGCTGAACATGGACTACTTGCCGCGTGAAGAGGGGCAGGGCCTGGTGGAGTATGCGTTGATCCTCGTGCTGGTCGCTATTGTCGTCATCGCAATCCTCCTCGTCCTGGGGCCTGCCATCGGCAACGTCTTCAGCAACATTGTCGCCAACGTCTGAGCCAGGCCGACCCTGGCTAGTGGAGACCGAAGGAAGCAGCGCCCCGTCCGACGAGGAGGGGCGCTGCTCTCCATGTGGCAGAGCCTTGACCGCCGGGTGATCTCAAGGGTGTGCCGGAGAGGGGACAGGATGGTCAAGAAGGGCGGACGAGTTCGGGAACGAGGACAGAGCCTTGTGGAGATGGCGCTGGCCTTCCCGATCCTGCTCCTGCTCCTTGCGGCCATCATTGACGCCGGCCGGGCCATTGATGCCTATATCAGCATCACCAACGCGGTCCGGGAAGGTGCCCGCTACGGGGCCAAGTACCCCACGAGGGTGGAGACGATCAAGATCCGCGTGGCCAACGAGGCCAACGGCACGGGCACCAACATCACCCGAGTGGACCTCACGCCGGACGATGTCACGGTCAGTTATCCCAACGGCTCCATGCGAGGGGGAAACCCCATCCGGGTGACCGTAGAGTACGACTTCCCCCTCTTCTTCGGGGGCATTGTCGGCATGCCCACGTTGCATTTGAGGCAGTCGGCCGAGATGGTCATCATGACCGGGCCCTAGAAGCCAGGGGAGGGAGGACCGGTCTATGCGCGTGTCCATGGGGAGGTGGATGAGGCAGAGCCCGAAGCCCAGGGGGCTTCGGGCGGGCTCTTCCCAGCAGGGGCAGAGCCTGCTGGAGTTCGCCCTGGTGATCCTGACCCTGGTGCTGGTCATGATCGGCATCATTGACTTCGGACGGATGTACTTCACCTACGCCACGGTGGCCAACGCTGCCCGTGAAGGCGCGCGCTATGGCATCATCTACCCTACTTGCAGGACCGCCGAGGATTGCCCGGACCCCAACAACATCACCTATCGGACGCGAGCCATGCTTTCCCTGATCGGCGGTTCGGCGGAAATCCAGATCACCTACCCTGACAACGGATGCATGACCCCTGGGTGCCGCATCCGGGTCAAGGTGAGCACCCAGTTTGACATGTGGACGCCCCTGATCCCGCGGTTCACCATTGTGGGGGAGTCCACGATGTACATTGAGAGTTAGAAGCCCTGGTGCGGGTCTCCTGGGCGGCAGCAAGCCGCAAGGAGGGGAAAGAGGCCGATGGGAAACGACGGACGCAGGCAGAGAGGACAGGCAGTGGTGATCATGGCGGTGGGGCTCATCGCCCTCCTGGGGATCGCCGCCATCGCCGTGGACATCTCGTTCAGTTACTGGCAGCGGCGGCAGATGCAGAACGCCGCCGACGCCGCGGCCCTGGCCGGAGCCCGGGCGCTTTCCCTCCACCAGAGCGACCCGGACGTCCACCTGACCAACGCTGACATCTACAACGTCATGTACGAGTACGCGGCGCGCAACAACGCGCGCACCCTCTACGCCTGGTACATTGACGCCAACGGCAACCAGGTGGAGCAGATCTTCCGGGACGACACCCGCCCTGCACCTCCTATGCCACCGGTGGGCACGCAGGTGGGCGTGATGGCCGTGGCCAAGACGGAGCATCAGACCTTCTTCGGGCGCATCTTCGGCGTGGGGCGCCTCCCGGCCGAGGGCGAATCGCGCGCCATGTGGGCCTGCGCGCGCCACGCCAAAAACCTGGTGCCCATCGCCGTGCGCAAGGGGACCTTTGAGGTGGGGGACCTGAAGACCTTCTGGGAGGTCATCCCCGACGGGGAATACATTGACCACGGCTGGGTCAGTTTCTACTGCGGCAACTACCCCTGCAAGCCCGACCCGGTGATGCTCAACGCCTGGGTCCAGGAGACGTACCCGGGCATGGTCATCCTGCCGGTCGCCTTCGGCGGCATGCCCAACAGCCCCGGCCGCTGGGTGGACGAACGGTGGGTGGTGGGGAACTACTCGCCCATCACCACAGGGCGCGTCCTCATTCTCCCGGTCTTTGACTACGTCTGGCACTACAAGCGGAACCTGGACGAGCCAGAGCGGTTCCGGGGGGCCATCCCCATCTACACCGATGTGCCGGAGTACAACGACACCTACCTCTTCCACATCGTCACTTTCGCCGCGTTTGACGTCTACCAGGTGCGGGTGGTGGGTTCTAACCGCGCCTTGGACGGCAAGTTCATCGGCTACGTGGCCAACGGCGACTGGGCCGACCCCAGTTGGGAGGACGAACTCTGCGATGGCGTGAACATCGTCAAACTGATCGGCGTGCAGGGGCCGCCCATCTATACCCCGGAGTTGACGGTCCTGCCGCCCGTGCCGCCCACGGCGACGCCCTCGCCCACGCCTTCGCCCACGGCCACCTTCGGGCCGCCGTACCTCCGGCCACCCTGCGTGGTGGAGGACAACGGCTATGTCTTTGAGTTCCTCTCCATGGTGGACTACGAGGGCGTCACCACCTTCACCTTCCGGGTGACGAACAACAACAACCGTGCCCTGAGCAACATCGCTTTTGAGTTGCCTCCAGGGCAGACCGCGCTCTTCCCGGGCAACGGGTCCACGTACCGCTCGGGGCGCGACTACAATGTGGAGAACCCCACCAACAACCCCTTCTGGTCCATCAAGTTTGAGACCATCGGGGAAGGGATCAAGAATGGGGAGTCCGATACCTTCCAGTTCACGCTGCCGACGGCGGTGGCCAACTCCATCACCGAGATGCGGGTGCAGGCCAAGTCGGCTGACATCATCGGTTCGGTGACCTTCACGTCGGATACCTGCTACGGCAACCCCGGGGACGATGCCACGCCCGAGCCCACGGCCACGCCGACGGAGACGCCCACCGTCACCCTGACGCCCACGCCCACCAACACGCCCTCCGGCGTGATCCAGGGGAACGTCATCGTCTGCGGGCCGGAGATCATCACGGAAACGGTGGTCATCTCGCAGCGCATCCCCATTGACGTGGTGCACGTCCTGGACGTCTCCTACAGCATGGGCTGGGGGTGGGGCGGCCGCGATGCGGGAGGCCAGCCCAAGATTGAGGCGGCCAAGGCCGCGCTCATCGCCTTCAACAGCCTCCTGCACCCGGAAGAAGGCGACCAGGTGGGCCTGGTGTCCTTCGGCTACCCCCAGACAGTGAACGGCTACCGCGGGGCCTACGCGCGGGTGGATTCGCCCCTCACCTCCAACGTGGCCGCGGTGAACAACCTGATCTACAACATGACCCGCCAGGGCAATACGCCCCTGGCCGACGGCATCCTGAAGGGGATCTCCACCTTGCTGGGGGCGGGGCACGTGCCCACCCACACCACGGCCCTGCTCGTCGCCGCGGACGGCCTGGCCAACGTGCGCACCGATGGCATCCGGCACCCGGTCAACGCGCTGGACCCAGCCCCACAGCCTGGAGAGCCGGCCTACGACTGCATCAGTTACTACACCTTCCAGAGCACTCTGTTCGCCGACTGCCTGGAGAACCCGGGCTACGGGAGTTACCCCAACAACCACCCGGTGATGTACGACCCCGTCTCCTCGGCGGAAGCCATCGCCGCGGCCAACATCGCCAAGGCGCAGGGGATTGAGGTCTTCTCCATCGCCATGGGCGACGACTTTGACCCCTCGGTGATGAGGGCCATCGCCTCGCCGGACGAGGGTGGCGTGCCCCACTTCTACGTGGCGGCCACCGGGGCCCAGTTGCAGGCCATCTACGACTCCCTGGTGCGGGAGATCGGCTGGGTGGAGCGGTACCCCACTTGCAAGGAGGTGAGCCGGCCGGGGACGGCGGCGGTGGTCACCCTGCAGGGCCCCAACGGGTGGACGGCCACGGTGGTGACAGACGAGAATTGGCACTTCACCTTCACCCACGTGCCGGACGGCCTGCACAAGGTCTCGGCCTACATCGTCCTGGACGGACAGACCTTTGACGTGCTGACCGATGGGCCGTGCGGCGATCCCACCGAGGTTTACTGGTACGTGGAGGGTGGTCAGGCCTACAACACGGACCTCTACCTGACCACCGCCAACCCCATGTGCGAGGTGGACGAGAACCCGGCCGGCCCGGCCACGCCGACGCGCACGCCCACGGCCACCTGGCCGGCGGGGGCGTGGCCCACCTCCACGCCGCCGCCCACGAGCACGTCCACGCCGGGGGGCGGGGGCAGCGTGCCCGCCACACCGACGCCGACCTCCACCTCGCCAGCGGGGAGCACGCCGACGCCGACCCAGACCCAGGCGCCCACCGCTACGCCGACCGACACCCCTGCGCCGACGTCCACGCCCACTGTGACGCCGACGCCCACCGACGCGCCAGGGTGCGAGGGGTTCATCCTGGAGGCGGAAAACGGCTCCCTGACCTCGCCCATGGTCCTGGCCTCGGACGCGAATGCCTCCGACTGCGGCTACGTCCATGTGCCGAAAGGTGGCGTGAACCACCAGGGCACA
>JBMFPD010000071.1:0-12926 GCA_049969295.1 Anaerolineae bacterium
CCTTCTGGACCCTCGCCCTGGTCCTGTGGGGGGTGGCTTTCGTGGGGATGTGGCGGGCAGGGCTGCGGCGCGCCTGGCTCTACCTGGGGGTCCCTCTGGTGGTGCTCGCCCTGGCCTGGACCGCCCGAGGCCGCCCCATCAAGCCGGACGAGGCGCTCCTCTTTGAGACGGAGTCGGCCTACAACTACATCCAGGTGGTGCAGCGGGGCGACGACATCTTGCTGAAACTGAACGAGGGCCAGGGGGTCCACTCCGTCTACAACCCCCGTGCGCCCCTGACGGACGCCATCTTTGACTACTTCCTCATCGCCCCCTTCTTCAACCCGCCGCCCTACAGGGCGGACCGCGTCCAGAGCCTGTGCCTCATCGGGCTGGCCGGCGGCACGGTGGCCGACCTATACACCCGCGTCTACGGTCCCATCTGGATAGACGGGGCGGAACTGGACCCGCGCATCCTGGAGGTGGGGCGGGCCTACTTCGCCCTGCGCCGGCCCAACGTGCACGCCTATGCCGCGGACGGGCGGTGGTTCCTGGCCCGCAGCCCTCGCCGCTACGACGTGGTGGCTGTGGACGCCTACCGTCCTCCCTACATCCCCTTCCACCTGACGACGCGGGAGTTCTTCCAGATCGTGCGGGAGCACCTGACGGAGGACGGGGTCCTGGCGGTGAACGTGGCCCGCGCTGGCGAGGACGACCGCCTGGTCCGGGCCCTGGCAGCCACGGCGGCGACGGTCTTCCCCAGCGTCTTCGTCGTCCCCGAGCCGATCCCGGAGGGCGAGGTCCTGGGGAATACCCTTCTGGTGGCCACCGTGCAGCCGGCCGGGGCCGCGTACCTGGCGGAGAACACCCGGCACCTGACCCACCCGCTCCTGCAGGCGGTGGCAGCCCGGACGGTGCCCCTGGCCCAGCCCGCTCCCACCGATGGGCCGGTCCTGACGGACGACAGAGCCCCCGTGGAGCAGATCGTCCACGGGATCCTCCTGCGTGTCCTCCTGGGGGAGTGACGCTGGGCAGCCACGCGAGCGTTTTGACAATTTCGCCTTTCTGTGATTTAGTTCAGGCGTTGTGTCGGTCTCTGCCCGGGTGACCTCCCCGGCCACCCTGCTGGCAAGGAGGACGGGATGGCTTCCAACCTCGTCAGGCGGCGCTCCCTGGTCCTGTTCTACGTGCTGGCCTTCGCTATCTCCTGGCTCGGATGGCTCCCTCAAGCCTTGCACGCCCGCGGGCTTGTGCCCTTTGACCACCCTCTGCTCGCCCTTCTGGGTGGGGCCGGACCCACGCTGGCCGCTGTCATCACCCTCTGGGCTCTGGAAGGCAAGGGCAGCCTGAAGGCCCTCTTCGCACCGCTTGCCCGCTGGCAGGTCACCTGGCTGTGGTACGCCTTCGTGCTCTTCTTCTGGTTCGCCGTGGCCTTTGGGGCCCTCAGTGTGTGGGCACGCTCTGGGGGCATCCATTTCCATCCCTCGGCCAGGCCCCGTGGGCTGCCTTGTCCTCTGTCTTCATCGCCATGCTCCTCTCCAACGTCTGGGAGGAGATCGGCTGGCGGGGGTTCGCGCTGCCCCGCTTCCAGGAGCGCTTCAGCGATCTAGCCACGGCGCTTCTTATGGGCGTCCTGTGGATGCTGTGGCACCTGCCGCTGATGCTGACCCCCGCCTCCCCCATGTCCACTCTGCCATGGCACTGGGATCTCCTCTTCAGCCTGGCGCTGAGCGTCCTTTATATCTGGCTGTACAACTGCACCCGGCGCAGCCTCTTGCTCGTGACGCTCTTCCACGCCATGTCCAACACGGTGGCCTGGGTGTTGCTTGAGGTGGGGGTGTACACCTCCTCGTACCCGTTCGTGGCCGGGGTGACGGCAGCCGTCGCTGCTGCCATCGTCCTGCGCCACGGCACGAAGAGGTTCGGTGGCCCAGCCTTGGGGGGCGAGCACGGAGGCTGACTGCCAGAGCTATCTCGTTCTTACAGGGAAGGCCATAACTGGCACGCCAGGAGGCGTGCCCTCCAATCCCACTCCCTGGGCCTCCTCCCCGTACGCGGAGGGGGCTGGGGGAGGGGTGCTCAGAAGACCGCGTTGTCAAAGTCCTCTGAGGTTCAGCACTGCGCTCTGCCGCGCCAGAAGGGTGTCAGTAAATGGGTCAGCCCCCCAGGGCTGACCGTCGGAGGGAGGACCCAGGGAGCCGGCAGGCTTTCGGTCACACCTCTGTCAGGCTGTCCAGGAGGTCCAGGACGAGGTTCTCCAGGTCGCCGCGGTTGGGGAGCGTCGCCAACATGCCGTAGACGGCGGCGGAGCGCCCGCCCCCGCCTCCCACCGCACCCCCAGCCAGGGCCGACGCCCGGGCCATGAGCGCGCTGACCATCCTCTCCGGCAGCGCTCTGGTCAGGACCTGTGCCGCCCTCACCTGGATCGCGTTCCACACCCGGTGCCAGGTGAGCCGGCGGGCCGCAGCCACCGCCTGCGCCAGGTCCGCCAGGAACGCATCCACCACCGGCGCATGGGCCGGCGTCACCGTCAGGTGCAGGCTGGGCGGGAACTGGCCCCGGTCCAAGTGCCAGCCCCGCAGGTGCAGTTCGTCCGCCACTTCGTACACGTCCACCCGGTCCGAGCCGATGGCCAGGATGCTCATGGCTGGCTCCCCCAGGATGTGGAGGCCGGGGATGGCAGCGATCCCCTCCCGCAGCCGCGTGGTTGCCCGCATCACCGTGTCGGCCAGGGCCAGATATCCCTCCTCACCCAGGTAGTGCAGCACGGCCCACGCCGCGGCGATGGACCCGCCCGGCCGCGTGCCAGCCATGGCTGGCGAGGCGTAGACCCCGCCAGGCCAGTCGGTGTAGACGGAGAACTGGTGCCGCCGCAGGGCCCGGGTTCGGTAGAGGACCACGGAAGCCCCCTTGGCCGCGTAGGCGTACTTGTGCAGGTCCACCGAGATGGACGTGACACCCGGCACCCGGAAGTCAAAGTCTGGCACGGGGTAGCCCAGTTTGCGCACGAAGGGGAGCATGAAACCGCCCACGCAGGCATCCACATGGAAGAGGCAGCCGTGCTCCTGGGCAAGGGCTGCCAGGTCGGCGATGGGATCCACGACGCCGTGGGGGTAGGTGGGCGCTGAGCCCACCAGGAGGACCGTGCGCGGCGTGATGGCCCTGCGGGCGGCTTCCACGTCGGCCCGGAAGGCCCGGTCCACGGGGACCACCACGGGCCGCACGCCGAAATAGTGGGCTGCCTTGTGGAAGGCCGGGTGCGCCGTCGTCGGCAGGACCATCTCCGGCGTGTCCACCTCAGGGCGGTGGGCCCGCGCCCAATCCCGGGCCGTCTTGACGGCCATCAGGATGCTCTCGGTGCCCCCGGAGGTCATGGTGCCGGCCGTCTCCTCGTCGCCCCCCAGGAGGCTCGCGGTCATGGCCACGACCTCCGCCTCAAACTTGCGCAGGCTGGGGAAGGCCATGGGGTTGAGGGCGTTCTCGGAGAAGAAGAGGGTGTAGGCCTCTTTCAGGAGGTCCAAGATGTCGTCGCCGGCGTGGTAGACCAGGCACCAGGCCCGGCCCTCGTGCCACCGGGTGTCGTGCTCGCGGGCGGCCCGCAGCGCTGCCAGCACCTCCTCGCGGGACATGCCTTTGCTGGGCAGTTGGACCATGCGGCCTCCTCCCGTCGGCGTCCTGCTCTGGGTGAGAGCGGCTCCCGGACCGCCCGGGTGGGCGGCCTCTCTTCTCAACCAGGGATGAGGTCCTGGGCCGGTGCACGCGTCGGCCCAGGACGGCCGCTCTCCTCACCCCTCCGGCGGCAGGGTCACGAAGGGATACTCCCGCAACTTGGCGAAGACCTCCCTCTGGATCGCTTTCAAGCGTTCCGGGGTGCGGGCCTCAAACCGCACCACCAGCACTGGCTGGGTGTTGGAGGCCCGCACCAGCCCCCACCCGTCGCCGAAGAGGACGCGGACGCCATCCACCTCTATCGTCTCGTACCGCTCGCGGAAATGGGCTGCCACCTCCGCCACCACCCGGAACTTCTCTTCGTCCGGGCAGTCCAGGCGCATCTCCGGGGTGGAGTAGTACCTGGGGACGTCGGCCAGCAAGGCGTGGAGGCTCTTCTCCGACCGGGCGAGGAGCCGCACCAGGCGACAGGAAGCGTAGACCGCGTCGTCGTAGCCGAAGTATTCGTCGGCGAAGAAGAGGTGACCGCTCATCTCACCGGCCAGGGGCGCGCCTTCTTCCTTCATCTTGTTCTTGATGAGGGAATGACCTGTCTTCCACATCAGCGGATGGCCGCCTGCCCTGGCGATGGCCTCCGGCAGGGCCTGGGAGCACTTCACCTCAAAGATGATGGTCGCCCCGGGCTGCCGGGCCAGGATCTCCCGCCCGAAGAGGATGAGCAACTGATCCCCCCAGATGATGTTCCCCTCTTCGTCCACCACGCCGAGGCGGTCGGCATCGCCATCGTAGGCCACGCCCACGTCGGCCCTCTCGCGCCGCACCGTGGCGATGAGGTCCTGCAGGTACGCGGGCACGGTGGGGTCGGGATGGTGGTTGGGGAAGGTGCCGTCCACCTCGGAGTACAATTCCACCACATCGGCCCCCAGGTCCCGCAAAAGCCGCGGCCCGGTGAGGCCGCCGGTCCCGTTCCCCGCGTCCACGACTACCTTGAGGCGGCGGGGGAAGGGGCCCACCCGTTCCTTCACTGCCTCCAGGTAGGCCGGCAGGACGTCCATCTGGGCCAGCCCACCGGTCCCCTGGACGAACGCCCTTTCTTCAATGATGCGCCGCACTTCCTGGATCTGCTCGCCGTAGATGGTGGTCTTCCCCACGCCCAGTTTGAAGCCGTTGAACTCCGGCGGGTTGTGGCTGCCGGTGATCATCACGCCCCCGTCCACCTCCAGGTGGAAGAGGGAGAAGTACAGGACAGGCGTCGGCACAAGGCCGATATCCACTACCTCCAGGCCGCTCTCCACCATCCCCTGGACGATGGCATCCCGGAACGCGGGCGAACTGGGCCGCGCGTCGTAGCCCAGAGAGACCCGGCGCCCGCCCTGCTTCCGCAGGTAGGCCGCGTAGCCTCGGCCCAGCAGCCGCACGACTTCGGGCGTCAGGTCCCGTCCGACAACGCCACGGACGTCGTACTCTCGGAAGATCTCAGGGTTTACCGTTCCAGGCATGGTCCCCTCCCTCAGGTTCGGCTTTTCTTGGGCTGGACGGGGGCTTCGGCTGGGGTGGAGGTTCCGCTCTCCCTCTCCTCGTGCACGACCTGCACCAGCGCGTCCACCACGCGGGGGTCCCACCGCGTGCCCGCCCCCACCTGGAGCACCCGGAGGGCGTCCTCCACGGGGATGGGTGGTTTGTAGGGACGCGCTGCGGTCATGGCCTCAAAGGCGTCGGCCACGGCCACGATGCGGGCTTCCAAAGGGATCTCCTCCCCCTTCAGGCCCCGAGGATAGCCCGAACCGTCGTACCGTTCCTGGTGCGCGTGGATGATGGGCACGATATGGGCCAGGCGTGCCACACCGCTGACGATGCGCGCGCCAATGGCTGGATGCTCCGCCATGGATTCGTGCTCGTCGTCCGTCAACTGGCCCGGCTTGTACAGGATGGCGTCGCGGATGCCGATCTTGCCGATGTCGTGCAGGAGCCCTCCCACCTGGCACGCCTCCACCTGGGCCGTGGGAAGGCCCAGTTTGCGGGCGATGGCCGCGGCGTACCACCCCACTCGCTCCGAATGGCCCCGGGTATAGGGGTCGCGCGCTTCCACCGTGTTGACCAGGGCGGCGATGGTCTGGATGTTCAACTCCCGGAGTTCATGGTACGTCTCGGCATTGCTCAGGGCCACGGCCACGCTGCTCGTCAAAGTGGAAAGGACCCGCCGGTGGCTCTCGGTGAAGACCTCCGGGTCCTGTCCCCCTACGCCGAGGAGGCCCAGGAGTTCTCCTTCCCTTTCCAGGGGGAAGACGAGGGCCGAGCGGAGGCCCTGCCCCCCTCCGCCGGCGGACTGCAGGGGGAACCGGAGCCCCGGGGCTCCCATCTGCACGCGCCGCAACGCGATCTCCATCGCCTCTGCGCCGTGTTCCTGCAGCGCTGCAAGCCACTTCTCCCCGACCTCTGCCGGTACCTCTTCCCGCAGGACCACGTGGACACGCCGCGCCAGGGGCGCGGGACGACGCACCCACACCGCGGCGCTCTCAGGGCAGACGAGTTGCATGGCTGCGGCCAGGGTCTCTTCCACCAGGGACTCTGCATCCAGGGCGGCGGCAAGGCGTCGCCCGAAGGCATCCAAGGCCCTGAGTTCCGCGTAGCGGAGGGCGTTGTCCAGGGCGACCGCGGCGTAGGAGGCGAACACGGTGAAGAGCTGCCCGTCCTGCACAGTGTACCGTGGCAGGCCCTCTCCCCGACGCGCGCAGAAGAGGGCCCCGATCTCGCGGTCCGCAGCGCGCAGGGCGCGCCCCATGACCGAATGGGGCCCGGCTGCCTCGCCTCCGAGGTCCAGGTAGGCCTCCTCCGCTCCGCCGAAGAGGGTTTCCTCGCCCATCTGGCCCACCACCCGCTCCAGGAACAGGGGGCTGGGGCACAGGGTGCCGCCCACCCCTCCGGCGTTCGCGTGCCAACTGGCCGAGAGGACCAGGGCGTGGGCCGCCTCGCGCCGCAGGAAAAGCGACGTCCAGTCCGCCCCGAAGGTGCGCCCAGCCTGCTCCACTATCTCCCGGGCCAGCGCCTCCAGGTCCAGGTTGGAGGTCAGGGCACGGCCCAGGTCCAGGAGGCCGACGATCTCCGAGAGGCGTTCCTTCTCCTGGAGAAGGGCGCGGCGTTCCAGGCAACGCCGGACCACGCGCACCAGGTCCTCCGGGTCAAAGGGTTTGGGCAGGTAGTCGTAGGCCCCGCCTCGCATGGCCTCCACCGAGGTGCGGATGGTGGCGTACCCGGTGAAGAGGATGACATCGGTCTCCGGATACAGTTCCTTGATCCGGGAAAGGAGCCCCAGCCCGTCCAGGCCAGGCATCTTGAGGTCGGTGAGGACAAGGTCGTACCGGATGGCAGCGAGGAGGTCCAGGGCCTGCAGGCCGTCGTGGGCCGCGTCGACCTGGTACCCCGCGGCCTTCAGGGCGTCCAGGACCAGGCCGCGGATGTCGGCCTCATCGTCTACGACCAGGAGTCTGGGTCGTCTTCGGACTGGTTCCACGTTCGTTGCCCACGTGTCAGTGGTGACCACCCCAGTGGGTTGGAGGAACCGGGGGTGAGAACAAGGGCATAGTAACATCGGACGGAGAAACTGTCAAATCTCCTGGGAAGGGCACGGTCTTTCAGCCGTTCGCCTTTGCGGTTGAAGGGGCCCTTTGTTGGGCCAAAGGTACTATGGACGCAGGACTTCAAAGCCCTTAACATAAAAAATTAAGGAAGCGGCTGGCCCTGGCGCGGTTTGCCGCCTTGCCCGGCTTGACATGGCCGGGGAAGTGGGGTATACTGATGTCAACACGACATAATCCGGCTCAGGTGCTCCGGGCAAGGAGGGGACCCGTTGGGCCAACCACTGAGACAGACCGGCAACACCGCGCAGGACACCAGACCCGCAACGAGCATCCGTTCCCGGTCTGTGGCGCTGGTCCTCGCCCTGGCCACTCTGTTCCTGGCAGTCAGTTTCGGGCGAGAGGTCCTGGCCATCCGCCAGAAGGAGGAGACGTTGCGAGTCCTCCAGGCGCAGGTGGCGGACTTGAGGGCGCAGCGGGACGAACTGAAGAAGTGGTTGGATGTGGTGCAGAGCCCGGAGCACATGAGGCGGATTGGGCACGACCAGATGATGATGGGCTTCCCGGGGGAGGAGCGCTGGATCCCCTACGTGCCGAAGGCGGCCACCGGGGGAACCGGGATGTCCTCCAGACGGGTCTCCCCGCAGACCCGATCGGCTGGTCCATCGTCTGCAGGAGGGTACTGGACCCTCTGGCGTGAGTACCTGTTCAGGTAGGCCCTCCAGAGAGGACGGGCCCGCCGCCGCTTTCAGCAGCCCCCACTTCCGGCACAACCTGCCCACATCCCAGGGAGATCCAAGAGGCGTAAGCCTGCCCACGCAGTGCCCCAACGCGCTTGGGCGGGCGAGAGGTTGCGCACCATGGATGCGGTGTTCCACGAAGTCCAGGAACAGGCTCCGCCCACTTCCCACACCGGGACCGTGGAGCCACGGCTTCTCGTGGAGATGGGCGTGGATGTCTTTGTGAACATCCGCCACTATGTGGAGTTGGGTGGGCGGACGGGGCCGCTCCACGACCATTCCTGGCGCATTGAAGTGGTGTGCCAGGCGCTCCGCGGCGACCTGCGCGACGATGTCCTGGTGGAGTTCGCCGTGGTCCGGGAACGGGTGCAGGCCGTCGCCAAAGCGTGGGATGGCAAGATTCTGAACGACCTGCCGGCGTTCCGAGGAGTCCAGCCCACGGTGGAGAACGCCGCCCTGCGTCTGCACCGGGCTGTGCGTCACGCCCTGGCCGGGCTGCCGGTTCGCCTGGCCTCGGTGACCATCTGGGAGAACCCGACCCATTTCGTGCGCCTGTCGGAGTGCTGAACATGTGGGGGGGACGGCGGTGGAAGGAGCCCCTGGCGACAGGGGCGGCCTTGTGCATCCTATGGGCACTCCTCCTGGCTGCCACCTGGAGGGTGACCCTCGCGCCCGGCTGGGTGGGGCCGTGGTCTTCGGACGCCTGGGGCCATGTGGCCAAGGCGGAATACCTCCTTCAGTGCTGGAGGGCAGGGAACCTGTTCCCTGCCCTCTACCCCACCTGGTACCTGGGCCACGACCTGTTCCGGTATTACGCACCTGTGCCCTACTACCTCCTGGCCCTGCTCATCGCTGCGCTGGGAGACCCCGCCCGGGCCGCTCAATGGTATGTGGCCCTGGCACTGGGTGCTGGTGGGAGCGCCTTTCTCCTCTTCCGCAAACGCCTGGGACTTGTACCCGCGGGCCTTGCAGGGCTCCTCTTCCTGTTCTATCCTGACCATTGGCGCGTGGCCTATGCCGAGGGCAACCTGCCCCGCCTGGCGGCGGTGGCCCTGCTCCCCCTCGCCGCGTGGCTGGCCCATGAGGTGCTCCAGGCCGGCGGGGAGCGCGACAAGCCTCTCCTCCTGGGCCTGAGCGGTCTTGTCACCCTGATGGTCCTCTGCCACGCTATGGCTGCGGCCATTGCCGTGGTCATGCTCACCGCTTTCGGCTTCCTGTACGTCCTTTGGTCCCGACAGGGTGCCAGGGGGCTCCTGCACCTCTTCTGCTCGTTGGGCCTGGGCCTTGCAGGTTCCGCCTGGTGGCTGCTCCCGAGCCTCCGAGGTGGCATCACAGGGCTCAGCGCGGCGGCCATGAGCGAGGCCCAGGCCTCCTTCCCGCCCTCGGAAGCCCTGAACCCCCTCTCGCGCCTTGCCGACCCAGAGGTGTTCTACCTTGGTCTGTCCTTCCTGCTCGGCCTCCTGGCGCTGGCCTTCTGGAACCGGCTGCAATCCCTGGAGCGTGGGGCGGTGCTGACCGGCCTCCTGGCAGGCCTGATGCCCCTTTCGCCGGTGCGGGGCCTTTGGAGCGCGCTGCCCGGTTCTCATCTCCTGTGGCCCATCCGGTTCACCTCCCTCGCCGGGACGTTCCTGCCCTTAGGCCTGGCGGCCGTCCTCTCGGAATTCAGCGGTTCCACGCGACATGTGGGCATGGGAGCTCTGGCCCTGGTCTTGGTGGTGGATGCCTGGGGGACGATCCCTCTGGCTCACCCCCAGGACCAGCCCTTATGGTTGGAGGACATCGCCGCGCAGATGCAGAACCTCCCCGGCTGGCGCGTGGCCACGCTGGACCTTTCCCGCATGGGCTCCAAGCCCACCCGGTTCCTGCCCCGGGAGCAGGTCTACGGCTGGGCCTACCAGGGCGCGCCCAACGCCCGTGCTGTGGCTTCCCTCAACGAGGCCCTGGCTTCCGGCCTGGGGGCCTACGTGGTGGACCGCCTGGACGAGATGGGCGTGGACGACGTGCTCTGGCTGGACGAGCCACCGGCCCAGAGGAACGTCCTCCGGGACCTCCAGGCGGCTGGCTTCCGGGCCCTTTCCTCCTCTGGCCCTCAGATATGGCTCCATCGGGATGGCCCCGGCCCCAGGGTCTTCCGGATGTCCTACCCCGTCCTGGGCATCGGAACGGGAGCCTACAACGTGGCTCCCCTGTGGCCCCAGATCGGGGTGGGCGGCGAACGCCCCCTGGACGACTACCGCCTGGAAGAACTTCAGGAGTTCGGCGTCCTCTTCCTTTCCCGGGCCACGTGGCGCAACCGGGAGACAGCCGAGGCCCTGGTGCAGGCCTATGCGGAGGCCGGGGGCACCGTGGTGGTGGACCTCACAGGCTCCCCCTCGGACCTGTGGGCACGTGTTCCCAAGTTCCTGGGGGTGTATGCAGAGCCGGTCTGGCTGGAGGGACCTCAGGTCCTGCATGGCCCAGAGGGGGATGTGCGCCTCGCCCCCTTCCCGCCCCAGGAGAAGGGGCCCTGGCTCGCCCACACGCCCCAGGGGCCGGGCCTGGAGCCCGTGTGGACCTTCCCCTACCTGGGCGATGAGGCCACAGCGGTCGGCCGGCTGCAGGTCGGCCAGGGGATGGTCTGGTTCGTGGGGCTGAACCTCCCCTGGCACGCCCGCGTCACCGGCGACCCGGCTTCGCGAGCCCTTCTGGGGCAATTGCTGGGGCTGGAAGGAGAGCAACGGCCGGCGAGGGAGGTCATCCCTGCCGCAGCGTATTCCGCTGGGCCTGACGGGCACCGGTTCCACCTGCAAGGGCTGCCGGGCGGGTGGGTCCTGGTGCCGGTCTCGTGGCGGGACAACATACAGGTGCGCTGGAATGGCGAGGAGGTGGAGGCCGTGCCCATGAACGACCTCCTATGGGTCCACTTGCCCGCAGGCGACGGCGTCCTGGAGGTGGGGAGCGGTCTCCCGCCCGGTCGCCTGGCGGGTGCGGGCATCACCCTGGTCGCCGCGCTCGTGGCTGGCCTCTGGGCCGTGCAGCGGAGGACCCTGCGCCAGGGGATTGCCCTCGTGCTTGCGGCGTTGGCCTTGGCGGGCCTCACGGTCCGCCCTGCCCTCGCTGCGGGCCCCATCGTGGTGGACGGGCAGTTCGGCGACTGGGATGGCCAGGCCTACCTGGACGATCCCGTGGGCGACGCCCACCTCCCGTATACCGACATCGTGCGCTTCTACTGGGGCACCAACCCTGGTGACAGCACGGCCTACTGCATGTTCCAGCGCGCCGAAGAGCACCAGGAGCGCGGGGTCCTCTACCTCCTGTGGGTGGACACCGACAACGATGGCCAGTACGGAGAGCCCCAGGACCGCGTGGTTACGGTGCTGTACCGCGCCCGGAATGGCGATAGCGTGGTGCAGGTGACCGTCCGAACGGGCACGGGGCAGGTCATCCGCTCCTACGGGGGCGATTGGGGCGAGAGCCGCGAGGAAGGGGGCAACCGCTGCGAGTGCGGCGTTTCGTTTGAGGACCTGGGCATCAGCGCGGGGCAGGCCATCCGCATGTTTGTGCAAACGGCCCCGAGCGACCAGGGCAACTTGATCTCCGATCAGGCCCCCGACGCGGGGGACATCCAGTGGTCCCCCGTGGACGCGCTGGGATATGGCCTCCTGGCTGCGCTCCTCGGGGGTGGGGTGGCCCTTCTAACCCTCACCCGGTGGGCCCGGGAACGGGGACCTCTGCCGGTCCTTGTGCGGCCCCGCGGCGGGACAGGGAGGTGAAGGTGCGATGGGCCTGTGGCGCGGCCATGCCGACCCGATCGCCTGGACCTGGGCGCTTCTGGGCGTCCTGGTCTGGCTTGCCCTGGTCCTGGTGCTGCGCCGCGGCCGCATCTGGCTTTTCTACTACCTGGTAGCCGCCGTTGGGTGGTGCTTCGGAGTGGTGGTCCTCCTGCGGGAACTCCTCCCTGGGGAGACCACGCTGGCCATGGCCACGGCCTACAGCACCCACTACCTGGCGGGCCTCTTGGACATCCCCACCCGCGTCTTCCGCTCGGCGCCGGGGCTGCTCCTCGTGCTGGTCATCGCCCAGAAATCCGGCTGGACGGCCCTCCAGGTGGGCCTGGAGTCCTCAGGCCTTCTGGAGATGGCGGTCCTAACCGGCCTCTTGGCCTTCTACCCTGGGATGCCTCTGCTCCGGCGAGCCGTGGGGCTGGCTGTGGGCCTGGTGGCCACGTACGTGACAAACGTCCTGCGGGTCCTCCTCATCGTCGTTGTGCTGCACTTCGCCAGTAAGGACGCGCTCCTCTTCGCTCACACGTTCCTCGGCCGCGCCTTCTTCTTCGCCGTGACGGTGGCCATCTACTGGTACCTGATGACCCGCTCCTCCCTGGAGGTCTTACGGGGGAGGGTGCTCCACACCCTGGGGGAGGGGGAAGCATGAGCGCGGCGGCCTTCCTGGTCTTCTGGGGTGCGTGGCTTCTCGTCCCCATCCTGGTGGATGGCCTGGCCGCTCTGGTCAACCTGGTGGGGGTGTGGCTGGCCACGGCCCGGGAACGGCGCGCCCTTCAGGAGGTGCCGGGCTCGGCCTGGCTTCCCTACGTTTCCATCATCGTGCCCGTGCACAATAGCCAAGCCACGCTTGGCCCCTGCCTCCGTTCGCTCCTCCGGCAGGACTACCCTGCGGACCGCCTGGAGATCATCGCCGTCAGCAATGGCACCACCGACCGTTCGTTTGAGGTCTTCTCGGCTGTCCAGAGCCGCTCCTGGCCCGGCCGCCTGGTCTGGATGCAGACTGGCCGTTCGGGCAAGGCCTGGGCCCTGAACGCCGGCATCCATGTCGCCACGGGGCAGATCCTCATGAACGTGGACTCGGACGTGGTGCTGCATCGCTCTGCCGTGCGCAGGATGGTGGAGCGCTTCCGGCAGGAGCCTTTGGGCGCGGCCACCGGCGCGGTGATCGTCCGCGCACCCTCTCGGGAGGCATCGGGCTG
>JBMFPD010000072.1:0-12855 GCA_049969295.1 Anaerolineae bacterium
CACCAACACAAGATGCAACCGCAACGGCCTTCACGAGGGCTTGCCATCCTGGGCGATATCGGGTATAATAAAATTGTCTGCTTCCACAGACAGGCAAGGGTCTCCCTGTTCGGTGCTCCGAAGGCGGCCCACCCCCGCACTCGGGCAAGGAGGTGCAGCGGCAGAATCCGTTCGGCAGGTTTCCGCAGGGAGGGGCTATCCCCCGGGAGAAAGCCCCCATGCTCACCTCAGGAGGAGGGTCTTATGGACGTCGGAAAGTCGTTCACCTACATGTTTGAGGACAAGGACTGGCTGGTCAAGATCGTGCTGGGGGGTGTGTTCGGCCTCCTCTCCGCTTTCCTCATCGGTGCCCCCTTCGTCATAGGGTACATGCTGGAGGTCATCCGCCGCGTGGCCCGGGGGGACCCCCAGCCCCTGCCGGACTGGGACAACCTGGGCGAGAAGTTCGTCCAGGGGCTGGTGCTCATCGTCATCATGGCCATCTGGCTCATCCCCTCGTGGATCGTGCTCTGCGTGCAACTGGGCATCACCATCCCCTTCGGAAACGACCCGGACTACGCTGGCCTGGTCACGGCGGTGAGCCTCTGTGGGTCCTGCCTGAACATCCTGTGGGGCATCGGGGTCTCGTTCTTCTCGCCGGCCATCTTCACCCGCTATGCGGTGACGGGCCGGTTTGCCTCCGCCTTCCAGTTCGCGGAGATCTGGCGCTTCACGACCAAGAACTTCGTCAACGTTCTCATCGCCGTGCTCCTGGCATGGGTGGCCGGGCTCGTCGCCGGGTTCGGCGTGATCCTCTGTTTCGTGGGCGTGTTCCTCACCTGGTTCTGGTCAGTGCTGGTAGAAGCGCACCTCTTCGGCCAGGTCTACCGCCTTGCCCAGACAGGCGTGCCGGCTGCACCGGAGGGAGTTTAGGGAGGCTCTGATACACTCAGGGATAAGGCCGAGGGGGACCGTGCCGGCCCTGGCTCTGAACGGGACTTTCCAGATCACGGTGGAGGTGGTGCCGCCGGCCGGGCCGGACCCCGGGCCGCTCCTCCAGGCGCTCCGGGGGCTCCACGGCTTGCCGTTTGCCGCCTTCAGCGTGGCCACCAACCCGCTGGCCAGGCCGCGGCTGAGCGCGCTGGCCCTCTCGGCCCTCATCCAGAGGGAAGTGGGTTGCCCGGCCATCCTCCACTGCACGACACGGGACCACAACCGCCTGAGCCTCCAGGCCCTCCTCTGGGGGGCGAAGGCCCTGGGGATTGAAACGGTCCTTGTGGCAACGGGGGACTTCGTCGCCCTGGGGGACCGGGCCCGCACCACCACCGTGCGGGATGTGGATGTCTTCGGCCTGGTCCAGATGGCACGGGAGGCGGGCCTCCAGACAGGGGTGGTGCTGGACCCCCGTCCGGAGTCCAACGGCCTGAGACGGGAGGTGCGACGGCTGCGGCGCAAGGCGGAGGCCGGGGCCCAGTTCGCCGTGACCCAGCCGGTGTACGACCGTGCTGGGGCTCTGGAACTGGCCGAGGCCGTGGCCGGCGTGGGCTTGCCGCTCTTCCTGGGCATCCTGCCCCTGCGCTCGGCGCGGCATGCCTGGTTCCTGCACGAGAAGGTGGCGGGCATCGTCGTGCCAGAGGCGGTGCGCCAGCGGATGGCCGAGGCGACAGACCCGGTGGCCGAGGGAGTGGCTCTGGCCAGAGAGATGCTGCGCCTGGCCCGGGAGACCTTTGCCGGGGCGTGTTTGATGCCACCTTTTGACCGCTACGAGGTAGTGAGGGAGGTGCTAGCCCCTTGAGGGGCATTGGATGACCCAAGGAGGTGAACAGCTATGCAGGCGAACGAAGGGACAGTGGACCGCATCGTGCGGCTGGTGCTGGGAGCGGTGCTGCTCTGGGCCGGCCTGTGGCCCCTGGGGGGCTTGCGTGGGGCAGCCTGGGGCATTGTGGCCGCCGTGATCGGGCTTATCCTGCTCTTCACTGCTGCCACAGGCTTCTGCCTCATCTACCGCATCCTGGGTATCTCCACCCGCAAGTAGGAGTTCCGATCACACACGAGACATCTCATAAAGGAATCTCATAAAGGAGGTGAACGATGGCAGACCTAGGTGAGCGCATCCAGAAGGCAGACTGGAAGAAGGAGAAGCACGTCCCGGTCATTGAGTGCCCGGACGAGGTGAAGGCCGGCGAGGTCTTTGAGGTGCGGGTGGGGATCGGCAAGGAGATCGCCCACCCCAACACCACAGAGCACCACATCGCCTGGATCACCCTCTACTTCCACCCGGAAGGGGACAAGTACTCCTACCAAGTGGGGCACTTTGAGTTCTCGGCCCACGGGCAGTCGGTGGCCGGGCCCAACCAGGGGCCGGTCTACACCCACCATGAAGTGGTCGCAGCCATGAAGGTGGACAAGCCCGGCACCCTCCACGCCCTGTCCTACTGCAACATCCACGGCCTGTGGGAGAGCAGCAAGGAGATCCGTCTCGCGTAAGACCGACCTCACCTACCCCCGCCGCCCGCGGCGGCACCCCCTCCCTCTCCGCAACGGAGAGGGAGGGGGCAGGGGGAAGGTGAGGGTGAGGCGAGACCGGCTGAAAGGCAAGGCAATGGGGTCCAGGACTCAGGAGAACCTCTACGAGGCTTTCGTGGCCGAGGCCAAGGCTCACTTCCGCCTGCTGGCCTATGCCGCCAGGGCCGAGGAGGAGGGCCTGCCGGAGGTCGCAGCCCTCTTCCGTGCCGTGGCCGAGGCCGAGCGCATCCACGCCACCCGCAACCTCCAGCTCCTGGGCGACGTGGTGGTGAAGGATACAGAGACGAACCTCCAGGCCTCCTTTGAGCGAGAGGAACGGGCAGCCGGGACCTACTACCCCCGGTTCATCCAGGAAGCAGAGGAGGAGGGTGACCGGCGGGCGGCCCTCTCTTTCAGCCATGCGCGGGACGTGGAGGAGGAGCACGCCGACCTCTACCGCCGGGCCCTCCGCCACCTGATGAGCGGCACCGCCCCCACCTACCAGGTGTGCCAGGTCTGCGGCTACATCGTGGAGGGGGAGCCTCCAGAGCGGTGCCCGGTCTGCGGAGCACCCCGCGAGCAGTTCAAGCCCGTGAGGTGAACCATGGGAGCACCCACCAACGAGTTGACCCTTCTCATCGGCGGCGACGCGGGGCAGGGTGTGGAGTCCTCCAGTGCCGGGTTCGCCAAGGCCCTGGCCCGCGCCGGGCTCCGCGTTTTCGTCGTCTTTGACTACCATTCCCGCATCCGTGGCGGGCATAACTTCACCAGGATCCGCGTGAGCGAGGAACCCCTCTGGTCCCACCGCGAGCCGGTCCACCTCGTCCTGGCCCTCACGGAGGAGACGGTCCGGGCGCACCTGGACGCAATTGTGCCGGGAGGTGGCGTCATCTACGACGAAGGCCTCTCGGTGGACACGGGGAGCCTCCAGGCCCGCGGCGTGCACCCCTTCCCCGTGCCCCTGGTGCGCATCGCCCGGGAGGCGGGCGGCAGCGAGCTGATGGCCAACACCGCCGCCCTGGGCGCGGCCGCCGGCGTCACCGGCCTGGACCTGGAGCCCATGCTCAGCGTCATCCGGGACAACTTCCGCAAGAAGGGCGACGCCGCGGTGGAGGGGAACCGCAAGGTGGCCGAGGCGGCGCGGGAGTTCGCCCGGGAGCGGTATGGCGACCTCTTCCCCTGGAAACTCCGGGCCCGGGAGCAGCCCCCGCGCATGGTGATGCACGGCAATCAGGCCTTCGCCCTGGGCGCGCTCCTGGGTGGCTGCAAGTTCGTGGCTGGCTACCCAATGACGCCGGGAAGTCCGGTGCTGGAATGGATGGCCGCCCACTCGGCCCGCTACGGTGTCCTCACCAAGCACGTGGAGGACGAGATCGCCGCCCTCTGCATGGCCGTCGGCGCCGGCCATATGGGGGTGCGGGCGATGGCCCCCACCTCCGGCGGGGGCTTCTCCCTGATGGTGGAGGCCCTGGGGCTGGCTGGCATGACGGAGGTGCCGGTGGTCATCTACGAGGCGCAGCGGCCAGGGCCCTCCACGGGCCTCGCCACCCGCACGGAGCAGGGGGACCTCCTCTTCCCCATCTTCGCCTCCCAGGGGGATTTCCCCCGCATCGTCCTGGCGCCGGGGACGATAGAAGAGGCCTTTGAGGCCGGGTGGCGTGCCTTCAACCTGGCCGAGCGTTACCAGTGCCCAGTCATCGTCCTTGCCGACCACTACCTGGCCACCTCCCTGCGGGACCTCCCGCCGGAGGCCCTGGACTTCGGGGCTGTGCAGGTGGACCGGGGCAAACTCCTCCAGGAGGCCGACCTGGACGCGCTGGAGGGGGAGTACCTGCGGCACCGCATAACGGAGGACGGCATCTCGCCCAGGGCGCTCCCGGGCCATCCCAGGGCGGTCTACGCCACCGCAAGCGATGAACACGACGAGCGCGGCCACATCTGCGAGGAGGCCACGAACCGCACCCGTCAGATGGACAAGCGGATGCGCAAACTGGAGACGGCACGGAGGGAGATGCGCCCGCCGGTGCGCTACGGCCCGGAGGAGGCGGACTACACCTTCCTCTGCTGGGGCTCCACCTACGGCCCCCTGCGGGAGGCGGTGGACCTCCTCCATGCCGGGGGCGTGCGGGCCAACCTCCTGCACCTGGTGGATGTGTGGCCCTTCCCCGCCGAGAAGGTGCAGGCGGCCCTGGCCGGGGCCAAGAGGACCATCATGGTGGAGGGAAACCACAGCGGCCAGATGGAGCGCCTGCTGCGCATGGAGACCGGCCACCAGGTCTGGGCCCACATCCGCAAGTACGATGGCCGGCCTTTCTCGCCGGAGTACATCCTGGCCCACTTTGAGGAGGTGAGGCGCCATGGGTGACGTGAAGGACTTCGCCAGCCCGGTGCGGCCCACCTGGTGCCCCGGCTGCGGCAACTTCGGCATCTGGAACGCCCTCAAGCGGGCCCTGGCCGAACTGGACCTGGCCCCGCACCAAGTGATGATCGTCGGAGGCATCGGTTGCGGCAGCAAATTGCCGGACTACACCCATGCCAACGGCTACATGAGCCTCCACGGGCGCACGGTGCCCGTGGCGAGCGGCATGCGCCTGGCGCACCATGAAATGACGGTCATCTGCACCCATGGCGACGGCGACGCCTACGCCGAGGGCCTGGGGCACATGCTCCACTGCGCCCGCCGCAACCTCCACATTGTGGACATCGTGCAGGACAACCGCATCTACGGCCTGACCAAGGGCCAGTACTCCCCCACGACGGAGCAGGGGCGCGTCACCTCCACCTCGCCCCGGGGGTCCCTGGAACTGCCGGTGAACCCCCTGGCCCTGGCCATCGCCGCGGGCGCGACCTTCGTCGCCCGCTCCTGGTCCGGCGATGTGGCACACCTGGCCGGGGTCATCGTGCGGGCGGTCCAGCACCGGGGCTACGCCCTGATAGACGTGCTCCAGCCGTGCGTCACCTTCAACCGGCCCTACAGTTACGACTTCTACCGGCCGCGGGTCTACGACGTGAACGCCGACCCGGCCTACGATCCGACGGACCGCCTCAGGGCCTTCCAGAAGGCCTGCGAATGGGGCGAGCGCATCCCCATCGGCATCCTGTACCAGGTGGAGGACCGGCCCACCTACGAAGAGCAGGAAGCGGTCCTGGCTGCCGGCCCCCTGGTGAAGCAGCCTTTCCGTGCCTGGACCGAGGCGGACTACGAAGCCCTGCGACAGGAGTACATGTGACATGGCCCAGCGATACGTCATCGTCGGGAACGGCGTGGCTGGCGTGACCGCGGCGCGGACCATTGCTGCGGCGGACCCGGGCGCGGAGATCCAGATGTTCTCCGCCGAGCGCTACCCCTACTACAGCCGACCGCGTCTCTGGGAGTACCTGGCCGGCTCCATCGGCCTGGAGGACCTCTACTTCTACCCTCCTGAGTGGTACGAGCGGCGGGGCATCCAGGTGCACCTGGGCCGGCCGGTGGCCCGCCTGGAGCCTGGACACCGGGAGGCGGTCCTGGCCGATGGGACTGCGGTCCCCTACGACTGCCTCCTCCTGGCGACGGGGGCTCGCTCCTTCGTGCCGCCCATTGCCGGCGCGGACAAGAAGGGCGTCTTCACGTTGCGCACGGTTGACGATGCCCAGGCGATGCGGGCCTGGGCCCAGGCGGGTTGCGCCCGGGCCATCGCCATCGGTGGGGGGCTCCTGGGCCTGGAGACGGCGCGGGCCCTGCGCCTCCTGGGGTTGGAGGTGACGGTGGTGGAGATGTTCCCCTACCTCCTGCCCCGCCAGCTGGACCCCCAGGGCGCGGCCGTGCTCGCGGCACTCATCCAGGAGATGGGCCTGTCCATCGTCACTGGCGTCACCACGGAGGCCATCCTGGGCGACGGCCGCGCCACGGGCATCCGCCTGAAGGACGGGCGGGAGATCCCCGGCGACCTCATCCTCATCTCGGCGGGGGTGCGGTCCGAGGTCACCCTGGCGCGGGAGGCCGGGCTCACGGTCAACCGGGGCACAGTGGTGGACGAGTACCTGCGCACGAGCGCAGAGGGGGTCTACGCCGCGGGCGATGCAGCGGAGTTCCAGGGGGTGGTGTACGGCATCATCCCGGCGGCCATTGAGCAGGCGCGGGTGGCCGGCGCGCACATGGCTGGGGAAGCCGTGGAGCCCTACCGGGGCACTGTCCCTTCCAACACTCTGAAGATCGTGGGGATTGACCTGACCTCGGTGGGGGTGGTCAGCCCCGAGGGGGAGGGGTACCAGGAACTGCGCTGGCAGGACGAGGCTGGCCGCCGCTACAAGAAGTTCGTCCTGCGGGATGGCCGTCTGGTGGGGGCCATCCTCCTGGGCGACAAGGCGGACGCGGCCACTGTGAGCCAACTCATCGCAAGCGGCGTGGACGTCTCCGCCCACGTCCACGAACTGCTGGAAGAGGGGTTTGACCTCAAGGCACTCTTGAACCCATAGCGAAAGGAGAGACGCGATGGCGAAGTGGGAATGTCTGGCCTGTGGCTACATCTACGACCCGGCGGTGGGCGACCCGGACGGCGGCATTCCGCCTGGGACCCCCTTTGAGGACCTGCCGGACGACTGGGTCTGCCCCCAGTGCGGGGTGGGCAAGGACATGTTTGAGAAGATGGAGTAGGCCCCTGTAAGGGCTTGCCGACCTCACCCCTCCTCTCTCGCTCGCTGCGGGGAGGGGAGGGGTGGGGAGCCCTCCTCCTGCCGCCGGGCCAGGAGGGCCAGGGAAGCGAGCGTGCCCGCCCAGGCCAGGCCGCTCACCCAGCACCCCACCCGGAACGGCACCGGCTCGTAGCGAAACTCCACCCAATGCGCCCCCGGTCCCAGGGGCACGGCCCGCAGGACGTAGTCCGCCCGGTAGATGGGGGTCGGGACACCGTCCACCCAGGCCCGCCAGCCGGGGTAGAAGGCATCGGCCAGCACCAGCCAGCCCCCTCCCTGGGTCTCCACGGTCATCCGGTCCGCCTCGTCCACGACGAGGCGCGCTCCGGTTCCCACAAAGCCACCGACCTCTTCGCCAGGCTTGTCCTCCAGGAGCACGGCATCCTCCGGGCGGAAATCCGGCCGGAGCATCCGCCCTCGCACTTCCTCGGGGGGAAGGCCTGCCTCTGCCTGCGCGAGGACGAAGGCCCGAGGGAAGGCTTCCCGGTTCCGGTAGACCCATGCCTCCCCGTCGGTGTAGGCCAGTTCCAGGCCGGGGGGCAGGGGTTCCTGCAGGGGGTGCACCGCCAGGACCGCCCGCACCCTCAGGAGGCTCAGGAGGGGCAGGCGGTCGCGCAAAGTCGCCTCGTCCGTCGGAGCCACGCCGAAGGCCAGGTTCACCGCCCCCAGGTCTTTGAGGAGTTCGTAGAGGCGCAGGTAGCCAAGGGAAGAGTAGAGCCCCACACTGGGGATGCCGTAGCGCAGGTTGGCGTTTTCGGGCAGGGGGTAGGGAGGGAGCGTCTGGTCGGGGAGCACGGGTTGGTCCACCAGCGTGTACAGGCGGCCTCCAGAGGCCAGTTCCTCCCGGAGGAAGGCGACGGCGGGCCGCTCCGCATGGGCCTGTTCTGCTGGGACGAACCCCAGTTCCCGCAGGGAGAGGTGGCCGAGGAGGTCCCCCACCACGAGGGCCACACCCGCGACGGCCCACACTGTGCTCCGCCAGCGGGCCCGCGCCAGGAGCCAGCAGGCTGCCGCGAACCCCAGGGCCAGGGCAGCCCAGAGTTCCCCGTTGGCCGGCGAGAGGGAGGCGCGGAACTGGCCCAGCATCTGGGCCACCTTGGCCTGGAAATAGGCCTCCGACTGGACGTGGAAGCCCGTGCCCGCAAGGCGCGTGAGGGCGTAGCGGGTCCCCAGGTCCGCGAGGAACGGCTCCAGGCGGCCCAGGAGCCACCCTCCGAAGAGGGCCGCGCCGGTCACGGCCACGGACGCGCCCGCGACCCCCAGGGCCCACCGCCGGAGCCTCCGTGGGACCTGGTCGCCACGCTCCCCGACGAGGCGGTCCCAGCCCAGCCCGGCCAGGAGTGCGAGGGCGAAGCGGGTCAGGAAGGTGAAGCGGTAGGCGTTGCGGAAGAACGAGAGGCCGGGGAGTTGCCGGACCAGGGGGAAGAGGGGCGAGTAGCGGCCAAAGGCGAGGATGAGGCTCACGGCTCCGAGGAGCAGGGCGAACCCCACGCGCCGGTCCTCACGCCAGGAGGGCAAGGCAAAGGCTGCCAGGATCAGGGGCAGGATGCCCACGTACCCCGCGCCTACCAGGACGGCCAGGAAGTGAGGGGCCCAGAAGGTGGCCACGGCCCACGGCGGGAGCGACCCCTGGGCGGCGAAGGCCGGGGCCAGGCCCCCAGCCCGGATGGAGAAGCGGGTCAGTTCCAAAGTGGGGAGCCACTGGACGGCGGAGAGGGCTGCGCCCAGGGCTGCCGCGCCCAGCGTCCCCAGAAGGGCACGGAGGGCTCGGGGCTGCTCCATGCCGGCCATCTGTACCAGGGCGAACAGCCCCGCGGCAAGGCCTGTGAGGACCATGCCCTGGGGGAAGAAGATGAGCCCCTGGAAGCCGAGGATGACACCCGCGGCAAGGAACGCGGGCCAGCGGGGGGAGCGGTAGCCCCAGTCCAGGGCGGCGAGGAGGGCTGGCAGCCAGGCCATGGCGTAGGCGGGGACGAAGTCACCCAAGGTCGTTGCGGGCACGCTCCAGGCGTAGGCGAAGCCGGCCAGGGCCGCGGCCGCCCGGCTGAGGCCCCACCGCCGGGCAAGGGCGTAGGTTGTGACCAGGGCGAGGAGCAGGTGCAGAAGGGCGCTCCAGTTGTGGGCGAGGTCCAAGGGCAGCAAGCGGTAGAGGAGGAGGTTGGGCGGGTAGAGCCCTCCTATCTGCCCCTCCCCGAAGAGGGGGAAGCCGCACCCGAGGAGAGGCGTCCAGAGGGGGAGCCTGCCCTGGTGCAGGGCGGTGGCGTAGGCCGCGTGGAAGGGGTAATGGATGGTCTGGATGTCCAGCCCGCCGTAGAGGAGGGAGCGGCCGGTCCAGGCCGGCCCGAAGACGAGGGCCGTGAGGACCGCCAGGCCCAGGCAGGGCCACCATTCGTGCCACACCTGCCGCCAGCGCGCCATGGTAGGTGCCTCCTGGGGAGTTGGAGACAATGATAACCCGCTTTGGCGAGGGAGGCAAGGAGGAACCCCCTCCCATGGCCCCAAAGTCCTATTGACCCGCGACATTTTCCCCCGTATCCTGTGCAGTGGGGGATGTCTCTATCTTGCCGGCCCGCGACTTGCAGCCTCCCTCGCCGTCCCAAAAAAGAGGGCGCAGGAAGCCCCTCAGGGGTTGGGCTGCAGGACCGCTCCCCCCGTACCCTGCGCGCAGGAGGAGCACACCATGGCAGGTAGAACCCGCAGGAGACACCTCTGGCTGGGAGGATTGGCCCTTGCCAGCCTGGCCCTCATCCTCGCCGCCTTCCTGGGCACGCCCAGGGTGACCCAGGCCGATGCCGACCCAACCCCTCCGCCGGCCGACCTGGTCGTGGAAGGGCCTGGCGGTGGAGTCTCGGCCTTGGCCCGGCCCTTCGCCCCGTTCCCCGGCATCTACCAGTTCTTTGATTCCGAGAACGTGGACCCCACCCAGTACCCTGTCGTGGGGGGGCACACGGTCCTCCATTGGCCTTACATTGAACCGGCGGAGGGCCAGATCGTCTGGGACCGGGTGGAGCGCTGGATCGCGGCCGAGGCGGCCAAGGGGAAGCCGGTGGGCCTGGGCTTTTCCGTCTACAACGGCGTGTGCTGCGGCGGCAGCGCCGTGCCCCAGTGGGTCTACGACCAGGACCCCAACGCCAAGGTCGTCTGCAACGGGAACTGGGTGGTGCCCAGGTACTGGAACGAGACCTTCCTGACCAAGTACGCCAACTTCATCCGCGCCCTGGGCCGGCGCTACGACGGCGACCCGCGCATCGCCTGGGTGGAGATCGGCGCGGGGATGTACGGCGAGACCATCCCCTGCGAGAACGACCTGGACCCCTGCCTCCAGGCCGCCGGCCTCACCAGCGACCTCTGGGTCCAGACGGTGAACCGCATCACCGATGAGTTCCGCGCCGCCTTCCCCAACACCACGCTCCTTCTGCAGATGGCGCCCTTCTTCCTGAGCAACCACGAACGGAAGGCCTTCACGGACCACGCCGCCTCCCTGGGCGTGGGCATGAAGCACAACGGCCTCCGTCCCGATGCCGATGCCCTGGAGTGCAACGACCCCCTCTCCACCTGGTACCGCTCCCTCCAGTACGACCCGATGATCGTCCACGGCGACCACGTCCCCGTGGCCTGGGAGACCTATGGCTACTTGCTCCCAGGCCAGGCCGGACGCCTGTGGGGCATCCTCAACGCGCTGGACAAGCACTCCGACTACATCGTGGCGGACGAGTACATCACCAAGGAACCGGCGGGCTTCCCCTACCTGGAGTTCGCCAACCGGTACCTGGGCCGCACCCTCCAGGATACGCCCAGCGTGTGGGTGGCCCTCCGGGAGACCCTGCCCCAGTACACCTGGTACCCGGAGCGGGGCAACTACTCCTTCTGGCTCTACCAGGTGGACGAGGTGCCCGGCGGCAAGACGGTCCCCGCCTGGCAGGTGAGCAGCGCGCCGGAGGGGGCCTACACCCGCCGCACCGACCAGGCCACCGGCAACCCCTACATGTACTTTGACGTGGATGACCGCTACCTCTACGGCGGCCAGAACGTCGTCACCGTGACCGTGACCTACTACGATAGCGGCACCGATACCTGGGAACTCCAGTACGACGCCGTGGGGAACGACTACAAGAGCGCGGGGGTGGTGGTCAAGACCAACACCGGCCAGTGGCTCAAGAAGGTCTGGGTCCTCACCGACGCGGAGTTCGCCAACGGGCAGACGGGCGGCGGCACCCACGTGGGGAGCGACTTCCGCCTCTTCTGCCGCAACGACGGCGACGACTACTTCCACATGGTAGATGTGGCCAGGGTCTCTACCACCGGCGCGCCGACCATCGTGGAGGCCGCGTTCCGCCAGGGCGAGTCCGGCTACGCCGGCGTGCAGGATACCTACATCAGTTCCTGGGCCCCCAGCACCAATTACGGAGCGGCCAGCACCTTCTCCGCCCGCACGGGCGACGTGATGCACGGCCTCATCCGCTTTGACCTCTCCAGCATCCCGGCCGGCTCCCGCGTCCTCTCGGCGAAACTCGCCGTCTACGCCACGGGGCGCAGCAACACCAACGGTGCCTGGCTGGAAGCCTACCGCGTCCTGCGCCCCTGGGCCGAGGCCCAGGCCACCTGGAACTACGCCCAGACCGGCTCGCCCTGGAACACCCCCGGCTGCGCTGGGATCGGCACGGACCGCGAAGGGCAGTACTTGGACCGCGGCCCCCTCCCCAGCGATGGCATGTGGACGGAGATAGAGGTGGGCCGCGCTGTCCAGGCCTGGCTGGACAACCCCTCAGCCAACTATGGCCTCCTCCTGCGCCTCACCAGCAACGGCTCTGTGCAGTACGACTTCGCCTCATCCCAGTACGGAGACCCAGGCCTGCGGCCGCGCCTCCGGGTGACCTACGCTCTGCCGGCCGGCGCGCCTGTCCCGACGGCCACGCCCACCGCCCCGGCTGCGCCGACGGCCACGGCCAGCGCCGTCCCGCCCACGGCGACGCCAACCCCCACGGCACCGCCAACGCCCACCCCTACAGCCACGGGCCTCCCCTCCGCCACCCTCGTCCTCCAGCATGGGGTGGGGGGGTACACCGGGACGCGCGATACCTTCCTCTCCTCCTGGAATTCCACCCGCAACTACGCGGGCTCGGACTACCTCGGCGTGCGCTCGCTGGGAGTGATGGGCGCACTGGTGCGCTTTGATGTCTCCCAGGTCCCGGCGGGCACCACGGTGGTGAGCGCCACCCTGAGCGTCTACGTTCGTTACCGCTCCAATGCCAACTGGATGTGGTTGGAAGCCTACGACGTTTATCGGGACTGGGTGGACACGGAGGCAACCTGGGTGCAGGCCCGGGCCGGCGTGAACTGGGGCCAGCCCGGGTGTGGCGACACGAGCACCGACCGCGCCGGCGTCCCCACCGACCGCGTCTACATGTCGGCCGACAAGACATGGTACACCCTGGACATCACCCCGCTGGTGCAGCGCTGGGTCCAGGACCCGGCCACGAACCGCGGTGTCTTCCTGTGGGGGAACTCCAGCGGCTCGGTGCAGTACGACCTCTCCAGCGCAGAGGAGGCGGACCCTGCCCTGCGCCCCAAACTGACCATCGCCTATCGCACGAGCGGCGGTCCTGCGCCTACGGCCACTCCGACGCGGACTTCCACGCCGACGGCCACGGTCCCTGTGCCCACGGCCACTCCGACGTGGACGCCGACGCCGACGGCCAC
>JBMFPD010000073.1:0-12762 GCA_049969295.1 Anaerolineae bacterium
AGGGAAGGGGGTGGGGGGATGGGAGAGGTCGGTCTTCCCGCGTCCCCGACTCACCAACACAAGATGCAACCGCAACGAGATTTGTCCCCATCCGCCGGCCGTGGTATCATATTGCCCTCGGCAAATCCGGGTGCGCCCTTCTCGCTCAGGGGGCGGGAGGTCCGGGCAGGAAAAGGGCCCAGCACGGTCCCTGGGGCCGGGAGAACGGCCTGGAGATCGCGGGGACCCACGGTGAAAGGGAGAAGACCGGTGCAGAAGGGAAGGTTCGCAAAGGCGAGATGGCTCCTCCTGGTGGGCCTCGTCTTCCTCCTGTCCGGCTGCAGCGGGAGCCGCGCGCCGGCAGGCCCGGAAGAAGGGCTCACTCCCGAGGGGTATCCCTACATGGGAAGCCCGAACGCCCCCGTCCTCATAGAGGAGTTCTCGGACTTCCAGTGACCGTACTGTGCCCTGTACGTCCGTGAGACGTTCCCCCAGATCCGGGAAAAGTACATTGAGACTGGCAAGGTCCGATACGTCTTCCGGCAGTTGCCCCTGCGCATGCACCGCCACGCCCTGGCTGCAGCCGAGGCCTCCCTGTGCGCGGCGGAGCAGGGCAAGTTCTGGCCCATGCACGACCGCCTCTTTGAGGAGCAGGGCCAGTGGGCCGGGCAGGCCGATGCCACCTTCTACTTCAAGCAGTTGGCGGGGAAACTGGGGCTGAACCGGGCCCAGTTTGATGCCTGTCTGGATGGGCACGCGACCGTCCAACGCATCTCCCAGGATGTGCAGGATGCGGCCCGGAAAGGGGCGCAGGGGACGCCCTTCTTCCTGATCAACGGTACGCCTCTCTCCGGGGCGCACCCCTTCGCCAACTTTGAGCGGGTCATTGAGGCCGCGCTGCGGTAGGGGGAACGGCTCTCAGACCCGCTCCCCTGTGTAGATGGCCACCGTGCCCCCCGCCAGGGTGCGGGAGCGAACCCGGGCCAGGCCCGCGCCTTCCATGAAGGCCAGCATCTCCTCGCGGGTGAAGAAGGCGGCCACCGACTCCGGCAGGTAGCGGTAGGCCTCCGGGTGGCCGCTCAGGAGGCCCCCCACCCAGGGGACGATCCGCCGGAAGTAAAGGGCGAACAGGCCCTGGAAGAGAGGGGCCCGCGGCCACGAAAGTTCCAGGCAGACGACGCGCCCTCCCGGCCGCACGACGCGGGCCTGCTCCTCCAAGGCCCGCGGCACGTTGGCCACGTTGCGCATCATGAAGGCGCTCACCACCGCGTCAAAGGCCCCGTCGGGGAAGGGCAGGGCCAGGGCGTCGCCCTGGACCAGGGTGAAGCGCCCCCCAAGGCCAGCGCGGGCCAACCGTTCCTGCGCGTGGGCCAGCATCTCCGGGGTGAAGTCCACCCCCACAGCCCGGGCGCGGGGGTAGACCCGCGCCGTCTGGATCAACATGTCCCCCGACCCGGTCGCCACGTCCAGCAGGAGGCCGCCCGGGGGGAGCAGGGCCTCCCGCAGGGCAGCCCGGCGCCACGCCAGGTCCCAGCCCAGGGTCATCAGGCGGTTCATGCGGTCGTAGTGCCCGTGGATGGCCGCGAACATGCGGCGCACGCGCTCCGCCTTGTCCGGGTCCGGGCGGCGGGCGTCAGGAGAGGGGATGGGTTCAGGCATCGGGTCCTCCTCGGGCTCGCCAGGCTGCATAGAGGGCGATGGACCCCGCCACCGCCGCGTTGAGGGAGTTGATGTGCCCCCGCATTGGGATGCGCACCAGGAAGTCGCACCGTTCCCGCGTCAGGCGGCGCAGGCCCTCCCCCTCGCTCCCCACCACGAGGGCCAGGGCCTCGGGCCAGGACACTTTCCCCAGGGGCGTGGCCTCCGGGACGCCTTCCAGCCCCACCAGCCAGACGCCCTGCTCGGCGAGGGCGCGCATCGCCTGGGCCAGGTTGGTGACCTGGGCGATGAGGAGCCACTCCGTGGCCCCCGACGAAGCGTGGACCACAGCCGGCGTCACGCCAGCAGCCCGCCGCTCCCCGAGGACCACGCCGTGGACCCCCACCGCCTCCGCCGTGCGCAGCAAGGTGCCCAGGTTCTGGGGGTCCTGCAGGAGGTCCAGGAGCAGCAGGAAGGGGGGCTCACCCGCCCGCCGGGCCCGCTCCAGGATCTCATCCAGAGGGACGTAGGGGTACGGGCCGACCTCCAGGGCTGCGCCCTGGTGGTGGCGGTCGCCAGCCAGTTGGCCCAGGTGGTGGCGGTCCGCCTCGTGGATGGGGACGTGGCGCGCCCGTGCCAAGTCCAGGAGGTCCCGGAGGCGGGCGTCGCGGCTCCCGGCCAGGACCCAGAGTCCGAAGGCCTGACGGCGTCCGGCCAGGAGCGCCTCCCGCACGGCATTGCGCCCGTACAGGACCTCGCGCGGCACCTACGCCCCTCCTGTCCCTCCCGAGGGGCTCCCCTCAGGCCGCCAGGCCACAGCCGCCGGGCGGCGGGGGACCGCTTTGCGGTAGCGCACGGCCGGGTAGCCCAGGGTGCAGGCAGCGTAGGCCCGCTGCCCCTCCGGAAGCCCCAGCGCCTCCCGGACACGGCGGTCCCGGTCCCAGGCGGCGATGAAATACCCGATGAGGCAGGTGCCCAGCCCCCGCGCCACTGCCTCCAGCATCACGTTGTAGGTGGCGAAGAGACAGTTGTCCCGGCCGAAATAGTCGGCCTTCTCGGCGTGGGCCACGAGGAGGACCGGCGCGTTGTGGAAAATGGGGTCCTGCTCTGCCCTCCACCGGTCCACCAGGCGCTGGAAGTCAGGGACCTCCTCCAGCGCCCGTTGGGCAACCTCTCTGCCCACCGCCGGGGTGAGGACGGCCCGGATGAGGGGGTTGCGCAACTGCCCCAGGATCTTCCGGTAGCACTCCACCGTGAGGCGGGCCAGGTCCCGAATGAGCGCTCGGTCGTCCACCACGAGGAACTGGGCGTTCTGGGCGTTGTTGGCCGTGGGCGCGTAGCGGGCAGCCTCCAGGAGGTCCGCCACCAGGGAGCGCGGCACGGGGTCGTCCCGGTACAGGCGCACCGAGCGGCGCCAGCGCAGGAACTCCCGCAGCACCTCCGGGGAGGGGACGGCCTCTGGCCGCAAGGGGGCGAACCCCGCTGGGTCCAGGTCCCGGTGGCGGAGGGCATCCACCGGGCAGACGGCCACGCAGTGCCCGCAGAGGATGCAGGCCTCAGCCCGGAGAGCCCGAGGCCGCTCCTCCTCCAGCGCCAGGCAGCCGGACGAGCAGGCCTGGACGCAAAGGCCGCAACCGGTGCAGGCTTCGCTGGCTTCCACCAGGTGCATCGGGTCACTCCTTTCCGTCGGCAGGCAGGTGCCCTCTGCGCCTCCGCACCCGCAGCCGTCCGAAGACCCCGTACCCCACCAGGGCCGCGGCGGCGAAGGAGGCCACGTAGCGCAGGATGTGGCCGTACATGCGGGCCCGGGCGCGCACCGCGGCCGGGAACTCTGCCTTTTCCTCTTTCGTGACCTGCGTCACTCCCTCCAGGATTACCTTTTCCAGGCGCAGGTGCTCCCGCGCCGCGTGGAGGTGGAACGCTGTCTCGGCCCCCCACCCGGCCTCCTCCAGGTCCGGCGTGCGGGAGAAGAGGCTCCAGCGCAGGCAACGTTGGCCGGAGAGGAAGGGGGTCAGGAGGTGGGACCAGTCGGTGTGGGGCCGCCCGCCGCGGAAGAGGCCCACTGTCATGTCTGCCTCGCCCCGCAGGACGGGCCAGATGAGGGCCTCCACGTGGTGCGGCTTCAGGCCGACCAGGTCGGCATCCAGGAAGAGGACGATGTCGGAGGGGCTCAGTCGGGCGCCCTCCACCATGGCCGCGCCCTTGCCCCGGTTCTCCGGCAGGCGCAGGAGCCGGATGCGGGGGTCCTGCGCCGCCCAGCGCTGGACCACCTGTGCCGTGTCGTCGGTGGAACCGTCGTCCACGACGAGGATGTGGCGCACCAGGGGCACATCCCGCAGGACCTTCAGCACAGCGCCGATACGGGGCGCTTCGTTGTGGGCCGGGATGACCACGGTCACGGGCAAGGGGCCAGGGGATGCGAGCCCGGCCGACGGCTCAGGAGCGTCGTCCCCCCTTCCTCGCTCCGGCGCACGTGGAGACTTTGGAGGGACTGGTGCCAATGGACCTCCTTGAAACCACGTGGCCTGCTGGAGAGGCCTCTCCCCAGCGGGCACGGGATGGACCGCAGGCCGGCACGGCTGGACCTGCGTCCTCGCCGTCCGGCCTGCGGTGATGATACCACAAGCCGTGCTTCTGAGCCAAACGAAAGGGGGGAGGCAGAGCGTGCCCCGCCCCACGCAGGGGGGTCCGTCCAGAGGGTGGCCCTCAGGCCGCTTCTTCCTCCTCCTCCATCACGCCGAGCCAGAAGTGATGGGGCAACACGTTGGAAAGGGGGATGACCCGCACCGAGCCACACCAGACCTCCTCGCGCCCGTCCGGCAGGAGGGAAGGATTCACACAGCAGGCATTGGGGCGACGCCCGAATTTCTGCTGATAGCGCGTCGCGGCCCGGCGCACCTTTTCCTCCAGCGAGGCCCTCGTGTCGTCGTCAAACCACATCCAGCCCACCTGCATCCTCCGCGCTTTCATGGGACTACCTCCCCCCGATCACCACCAGGGCCGCGCCAAGGGCGACCGCCAGGAGCGCCCAGTCCTCGCTCCCGAGGCCCTGCTGCGCCAGGGCCTGCGCGGCCTTCCGCAGCCCACGCCGGAGCCGCGCCCTGGTCCAGAGCACCTTCCTGGAAGCCCCCTTCCCGAAGGAGCGTCCGTTCACCACGGCTGCCCTCCTTCGGAGGACCAGGGGCCCTCCACGACCTCGCCTCCCCATCCGGGGCTGCTTTCCTCCCCAGGATCCCCCAGCACCCGGTAACGCACCCCGGGCGTCTCCAGGAACTCCCTCGGCGGCGTCCACATGGGACCGCCGGTCCACGTCCCTGGGAGGGCTTGTGACCCGCCGGTGACGATGATGACCGGCGTGTTGGAGGGGCGGGCCTTCTCGGTGTTCGCCGCGCGCAGGGACCAGATGAGGAGGCCGATGCCCACGGGCACGCTGGAAAGGAGCCCGAAACCGGCTCCGATGAGCATGGCTGTGGCGTCGGTGCTGAGTTCCTTCAGCACCAGGACGCTCAGGGTGGCGCTGAAGGCCACCAGGCCGATCACGGCGATGCGCTTGAGCCGTTCCACCGGTGCACCTCCCGTTCGTCGGGGGATTCGCCTAACCGCAGGAGCGGCGCGATGGAGGTCTGCAGCCCGAAGGCCGCCCCCATGGCCCGCAGGGCAACGAGGAACCCCTGCCGGTACCCCTGGCCGAAAGGCGAATCCGGGGCCGACGTCGCCAGGGCCGAGGCCATGCCTGCCTCTGCCACCGCCCGAAGGGCGTTCAGGACATCCTCCCTCAGCCAGATTTCGGATTGCATCTTCCTGTCACCTCCTCCTGTCTTGATCACCTGAGAGGGGCAGCGGTCGTCCGAGGGACTCCCCCCAGAGGAGCCGCCGCGCCAGCGCCTGGGGCCGGTGCGCCTTCTCCGCTCCTCCGGGCTCGCCCCGGAGGCACAGGGCGCGCACGCCCTCCCAGCGCCCGCCGGCCCCCAGGTGCCCGAGGACGAACGCGAGTTCCTCCGCACTGGCATAGGCGCTCTGGAACCGGATGACCTCTCCGGAGGCCACGGCCAGGAAGTCCCCCCGGCCCAGGAGGCGTTCTGCCCCCGTCCCGCCGATGCCCGCGGCCACCCGGGCATCCTCGGGCGAGGCCACCCGCCCCACCAGGCGCACGGGGAAGTTGCTCTTGAAGAGGGGCCCAGCGATCTGGCTGGTGGGCTTCTGCGTCCCCACCACCAGGTGGATGCCGGCCTCGCGCCCCCGCTGGGCAAGGCGCGTGAGGAGTTCGGCGCAGGCTGCCCCTCCCTCCTGGGCCAGGTCCGCCAGTTCGTCCACGAAGACCGCAATGCGGGGCTCGGAGCGGCCCTCGCGGTCCCTGCGCAGCATCTCCCGCACCAGGGTCTCCAGGGTCTCCAGGACCGCGGCTGTCTCGCAGAGGATGGGACGCAGAAGGTGCGGCAAGCTGCTGAAAGGGGCGAAGCCACGCTGCTTGGGGTCTATGAGGACCATCTGGAGCGCGCTGCGCCGGTTCCCCAGGGCCAGGGAGAGGATCATGCTGCGCAGGAGGGCGGTCTTGCCGCAACCAGTGGTGCCAGCGACCAGGACGTGCGCCACCTCCGGGCTGGGAAGGCGCACGAACAGGGGGTGGTTGGCCTCGTCCACGCCCAGGAGGGCGGTGCAGGGGGGCACGTGCTGCACCTGCTTCAGGATGGAGAGGAAGGAGACGCCCCGCGCCTCTTCCAGGGGCACTTCTATCTCCAGGGCGCCGTTCCGCCGCTGGATGCGGCAGTTCCTGGCCCCGAGGGCCATGGCGATCTCTTCGGAGAGGTTCGTCACCCGCGAGAGGCGGGTGCCCCAGGCGGTTGTGACGTGGAACTGGACGTAGCGTGGTGTCACCCTGCCGCCCCAGACGCGCGCCGCGATCTTGTGGCTGGCCAGGACCTGTTCAATGCGGCTGGCTTGCGTCTCCAGGACCTGTTGCTTCACCATCTCGGCAGTCTCCGCAGGGTGTAGAACATTTGTTCTAATCCTCGGGCCCAAAAGCCCCCTTCTCCGGCCTTCCAGACTGCGGCCGAGAGAGCCCTGGAGGGCGGGGTCTACCCCAGGGCAGAGGGAGAAGGATGTACAGGTGGCTCAGGCCACGCGGCGGGTCAACTGACGGATGACCACCACGACCTTCCCTTGGATCTCCACATTGGCGGCGTGGGTGTAGATGGGGGTGTAGGCTGGATTGGCCGGTTGCAGGCGGACGAGGTCCCCCTCCCGGTAGAACTTCTTGAGGGTGGTCTCGCCGGAGTCCTTGAGCCAGACGGCTACCATATCGCCGTTGAGGACCTCCTGGGCCTGCTTCATCAGGACGATGTCTCCGTCACCGACCAGTGCGTCCACCATGGAATCGCCCCGCACCTGGAGGGCAAAGAGGCCCTTCTCATCTCCCACGATCTCCCGGGTCAGTTCCAGGTAGGAATCCGGAGCCACGGAGCCATCTGGCACGGGCACGGGCTGGCCAGCGGTGATGTAGCCGCAGAAGGGGACCATCACGTTGACTTCTTCGGCCAGGCGCAGGTAGGGTGCATCCACCACCCGGATGCCGCGGGACACGCCGCGCTCGCGGGTGATGTACCCCTCGCGCGCCAGGGCTTCCAGGTGGTGGTTCACCACGGAGGTGGAACTGAGGTGAAGCCCTTCTTGGATCTCGCGGACGGTTGGCGCGCGCTGGTGCTGACGCCAGTAATCGCGCATGAAGTCCAGAATCTGCTGTCGCCGCCTGGAAAGTGTCATCGCACTCCCTCCTCGCCAGCCCCTGTTCCATTGCTCCAGTCCGCATCGCCGGGGCAGAAGTAGCACATTTGTTCCCATCTCCCCTTCTATTATAACACGAACAAACGTTCTAGTCAAGTGCCTTTCGTGTGCCCGGAGGCAATTTTTTCCTGGCTGCCTCGCCCCCTGCACCTCCCCGTGGCCTCCCCAGGACTTGGCCGCAGACCGTAGGGGAACGCTTCCTGGCATGCCCTCTGCGCCGGGAAGAGCGGTGATAGCTTTCCCTTTTGTAAAAACGGGACAGCCCTGGTTATGTCAAACCTCGGACTTGACGCCGCGGCTATTCTGTAGTATCCTGACCCTCGCGACGCGATGGGAAGCCCCCGACACCCCACGGGAAACGGGGAGGTGCGTGCCATGTCCATGGACCGCCGCAGTGCGCTCTTGGTCGCCGTGCTCATCTTCCTCAACGTGGCCATCTTCGGCTGCCTGTTTCTGATGGTGACCGGCAAGGTGGTGCCTTGACCCCTGGTGCCGCACAAGGGTTGGGGTAAGAGGAGGTAGGAACCTGCGAGAGGAGGGAGTGTCCCCAAGATGTCGTCGCACCGATCGCTCCCAGAGTGGGCCAGAACCCGCCCTCTCGGGCTTTGCGCCCTGCTTCTGACCCTCGCGGGGGTTCTCGCCTGGTGCGCTGGAGACCCCGTGGGGGCTGCTGCCTGGTTCCAGTCGCCCGCGTCCCCCCTCAGGCCGGGCTCCCTGGCAGGACCGCCTGGCCTCCTGCCACCCTCAGGGCGTGCCGTCCAGGCCGCCTTCTGGACGGCTGGGCTTGCCCTGGCCGCGGTGGTGGGGGTTGCCCTGCTGCTCCACTGGACGTGGGGACCATCCCCCACCTCTGGGGAGGAGGGACAGGGTGGGAAGGCTCCGTAAGGCGCTCCAGGGCCTTCTGGCTTTCCTGGCCGCGTGTGCTCTGGGTGGGGTCCCCGTGACAGCGCAGGGGCCAGAGCCCCCATCGTCGCTCCTGGATGCGGTCCTCCTGGATCTCTCCTACCTCTGGCTCCTGTGCGGAACGGTGACCTTCCTCGCCCTCTGCGTGGTCCTGGGAAGCCTCGTCCTGCGGCCCCGCCGGGGGCGGCGACGGTAGATGGCCTCTCTCCGCGCGTGGTCCCAGGTCAAGAGGGCTATGGCCCCCTGGTGGCCGCTGGCCCTTGTCGGCGTGGCCTTCGCCCTGCGGGCCTGGGGCCTGGATTTCCAGAGCCTGTGGCGGGACGAGACGGACGCCCTTTTCTTCGCCACGCGGCCCCTCCCGAGGGTCCTGGCGACCTTCGCCATCCCCGGCCGGAACGGGCCTCTCTACTTTCTCCTCCTGAAGGGATGGATCGCCGTGGCTGGGGAGACGGAGTTCGCCCTGCGCTTCCCGTCGGTCCTGGCCGGCACCGCGGCGTTGCCCCTGGCGTGGGCTGTGGCGCGCCGGTTGGGCTGCCCCCGCGCTGGGGCTTGGGGCCTGCCGCTCCTCGCGTTCTCGCCCTTCCTCGTCTGGTATGCCCAGGATGCGAAGATGTACGCCACCGTCCTCGCCGCGGTCCTCCTGGGGACCTGGCTCTTCCTCAAGGCCCTGGAAGGGGGGAGGCCGCTCCTCTGGGTCGCGTATGGCTTCACGATGGGGGCTTCTTTCTACCTCCACCTCCTCACCACCTTGGCCCTCGGAGTCCATGCCTGCTGGCTCTTGCTGCACCTCCGCGCCCGGGGCGCGCCCCGGGCCGTATGGCTCGGGGTGGTGGCCCTCCTGGCTATGGCGCTTCCGATCCTGGCCTGGGGGGTGCCTCTCCTCCTTTCCGGCTATGAGAGCGGCCATGCCTTCTACCCCCTGGAGGCGATGGCCAAGGCCCTCCTCTTCGCCTTCGCAGGTGGCGTGGGAGGGATGCCGGGGCCCTGGGCCCTCGTCCCCTCCCTGTTCCTGGCCCTGGCAGGGGCCGTCTTGGGCCTGGGGGACCGCGCCACGCGGGGGCCAGCGCTGCGCCTCCTCCTCTGGCTCCTCGTGCCGGTCTTCCTTCTCTTCGGCCTCTCCTTGCGGGTACCCCTCTTCACGGAGCGCTACCTGATCTGGACCGCGCCGGCCTGGTATCTCCTCCTGGGGGTGGGCCTGGAGCGGGTGGCCACGGCGGCGCGGGGGATGGCGTCCCGCACCCTGGCTGTGGCCTTCCTGGCCGCGGTCCTCGTGCTGGACCTCGTCCCCCTGTGGACCCAGAGCCATGTGCCCATCAAGTCGGACTTCCGCAGCGTGGCCGCGTACATGGCCGCCCGCTGGGAACCGGGGGACCTCGTCCTCTTCCAGATGCCCCACGCGCGGCGTACCTTCCAGTACTACTGGCAGCGTCCCTACCGCTGGGCTGAGGGGCCCTACACCAACTACGGACAGCCTGCCGGGGAGATCGCCCGCCAGATGGAGGACCTCACGGCCGGCTACCAGCGGGTGTGGCTGGTCCTCTCGGAGCCGGAGATGTGGGACCGGCGAGGCCTGACGCGGCGGTGGCTGGAGGAGCACGGACAGCCCTTGGTGCGCCAGGCCTTTGCGCGGGTGGAGGTCGTCTGCTACCATATGGGCGGGCCGTAGGGGCAGGTCCCCGTGCCTGCCCGGACCTTCCTCGGGTCGCCTGCGGAGGCTGGGGGTGGGGTGAGGCCGTAAAGCCAGGGTGCCCCTTGCCGACCTGTCCGCTGAGAGGTGGGGTAGAGCCATGAAATGCGAGTTCTGCGAGGCGAACGCCCATTACCGGGACCCCGTCACGGGGGAATACGTCTGCCCAGTGCACGCCAGGCTGCAGGTGATGGGCTGGCGCGGCGTGCCGGTCCGCCCCCGCCACCTTGTCCGACCAGCCAGGCCAGAGGAGATGCCGCACGTCCTGGAGATGGCCCGCATGTTCTGGGGAGAGACGGAACTGGTCTGCTTCGGCCGGACGTACGACCTGGCGAACCTCCCGGCCCTGCTGGCGTGGGCCGAGCGGCTGCCCAACACCACGCCCTGCACCAGTGCTCCCGCTGAGATGGCCCCCATCGGCTTCCTGAGTTACGCCCTGGAAGAGGACCAGGTGGTCATCGTCGCTCTGAATGTGCTGCCGGAGGTCCAGGGGCTGGGCATCGGGGCGCAACTGGTGGAGGAGGTCTGCCGGGTGGCACTGGAGGCGGGGAAGCGGCGCGTGGCCGTGGCGACCACCAACGATGACCTGCCAGCCCTCTCCCTCTACCAGCGGCTGGGCTTCCGCCTGACCGACCTGGTGTCCGAAGCCGTCCTCCGGCACCACGGCAAGGAGGAGAAGGGGTTCTCCGGCATCCCCGTGCGGGATGAGCTGCGCCTGGCTCTGGACCTTGCGCCGGGGAAAGCGCCAGAGGTCCTCTTGGGCCGGGGCGCGGCGCGGCCCAGGGTGGGCCTGGCCCTGAGCGGCGGAGCCGTGCGCGGCACAGCCCACCTGGGCGTCCTGGAGGTCCTGGAGGAGGCCGGCATCCGGCCGGACGTGGTGGCCGGCGTCAGCGCAGGGGCGGTGGTGGGGGCCCTCTACTGCGCAGGCGTGCCCCTGCCGGACCTGGTGGAGGAAGCCCGCCACCTCCAGTGGACCAAACTGGGGAAGGTGGTGCGGCCGCGCCTGGGCTTCTTTGACATTGACCGCATGGCCGAGTACATGGACGAGCGCTTCCTCCACGGGATGACCTTTGACCAACTCCCCATCCCCTTCGCCGCCCTCGCCGTGGACCTCCTGACGGGGGAGGAGGTCATCCTGCGGGAAGGGCGCGTCTCCTGGGCCGTGCGGATCAGTTGCGCGCTGCCCGGGGCCTTCACCCCGGTGGTGGAGGGCGAACGCGTCCTGGTGGATGGCGGCCTGGTGAACAACCTGCCGGTCTCTGTGGCCCGGGTGTTGGGCGCAGAGTACGTCATCGCCGTGGACGTCCTGCCGCCGGTGCGTCGCTCTGCGCCGCCCCGGAACGTCTTTGAGATGTGGTCGTTGACCTTCTACATGCTGAACCGGGCCACCCACACGGAGGGCCACGCGGCTGACTGCATCATCTATCCCGCAGTGGGCCGCCTGAGCCTGATAGACTTCTCTCAGGTGGATCAACTCATCGCCTGTGGCCGGGAGGCTGCCCGCGCCCAGGTGGAGCGCATCCGGCGGGACCTGGGCCTGGCCTGACGCCCTCAGCCGACGCTCCACACTGGGGCTCCATCGGGCGTGGGCCCACGCTGGGCAGGCGACGGGCTCGCCCAGGCGGCCAACGTGAACTGCCGCCGCCACGCCTGCCACGGTGCTTCCTTGACCTCCCCGCCAGACCGTAGGGCACGCCAGGAGGCGTGCCCTCTGCGCCGGTTATAGCCTTCCCTTTTGTTAAAAACGAAGCCCTGCGCCTGCCACGGCGCTTCCTTGACCTCCCCGCCAGCCACGTGATAGAATTCCCTCTAGAGAGGATGCCCATGGCAGAAGACCAAGCCAAGTTCACCATTGAGCACCTGAACTTCTACTACGGGAACTTCCGCGCCCTGGAGGATATCTCCATGGTCATTCGCCCGCGCCAGATCACCGCCCTCATCGGGCCCTCCGGGTGCGGGAAGTCCACCTTCTTGCGCTGCCTCAACCGCATGAACGACACCATCCCTGGCACGCGCGTGGAGGGGAAGGTGCTCCTGGATGGCGAGGACATCTACCGTCCGGACCTGGACCTCTCCCACCTTCGGCGACGGGTGGGCATGGTCTTCCAGCGGCCCAACCCCTTCCCCCAGTCGGTGTACGACAACGTGGCCTTCGGCCCTCGCGTGCTGGGCCTCCACAAGCACAAGAACCTGGACGAACTGGTGGAGCGGAGCCTTCGGGACGCCGCCCTGTGGGACGAGGTGAAGGACAGCCTCCACAAGTCCGCCCTCTCCCTCAACCCCGGCCAGCAGCAACGCCTCTGCATCGCGCGCGTCCTGGCCGTGGAGCCAGAGGTCATCCTCATGGACGAGCCCTGCTCGGCCCTGGACCCGGTCGCCACCCTCAAGATAGAAGACCTGATGCGCCAACTGGCCCGGCACTACACCATCGTCATCGTCACCCACAACATGCAGCAGGCGGCCCGGGCCTCCGACTGGACAGGGTTCTTCTGGCTGGGCCGCCTGGTGGAGTACGGCCCCACCGACATCATCTTCACCAAGCCCAGCCACCAACTGACGGAAGACTACATCACCGGCCGGGCCGGGTGAACGGCCCCCGGAGGAGGAAAGGCCCTGCACCGCTTCTTCGTCCTGGCTGCTGACGGCGCAGACCCCCGCTTGCTCCGCCAGTTCCTGGAGGATGGGACCTGCCCTCACCTGAGGCGCCTGGCTGCTCGCGGCTTCTTCTGCCCCCTGGAAACCACCCTGCCCCCTCTCTCCCCGGTGGCCTGGGC
>JBMFPD010000074.1:0-12720 GCA_049969295.1 Anaerolineae bacterium
TTCCTCGCGCTGGCGGCGCTCCTTGTCCTCGGCCTGCAGAGCCGGAGGAGGGCCCAGGAAGACCCGGAGCGCCTTCTGGAGGCCATCGCCCGCCTGGACGACGCCTACGAAGGCGGCGAACTGGACGAGGCGACCTACCGCACGCAGAGGGCAGCCCTTAAGAAGGCCCTGGCAGATCGGGTGGCTCGGGGCCGCAGGGGTGGAGCATGATTGAGGCGCGCGGGATTGTCAAGGCCTTCGGCGACCACGTGGTGCTGCGAGGCCTGGACCTGAGGGTCGCGGAGGGGGAATTCCTGGCCCTTGTCGGCCCCAACGGCGCCGGCAAGACGACCCTCATGCGCATCCTGGCAACCCTCTCGCGCCCCACCCGGGGCGAGTTGCGCATTGCCGGGCTGGACCTGCGGACAGAGGCCCCGGAGGTGCGAGGGCGGATCGGGCTCGTGTCCCACCAGCCCCTCCTCTACGGCGACCTTTCGGCGGAGGAGAACCTGCGCTTCTACGCCCGCCTTTACGACCTGCGGGACGCGGAACGGCGGATCCAGGCGCTTCTGGAGCGGGTGGGGCTTGCGGCTCAGCGGACGAGCCTGGTGCGCACCTTCTCCCGGGGGATGCAGCAGCGTCTGGCCATCGCCCGGGCCATCCTGCACGACCCGCCCGTCCTCCTCCTGGACGAGCCAGATACGGGGCTGGACCCTCATGCGGCGGAGCGGCTGCAGGCCCTCCTGGACGAACTGGCGACGCGGGGTCGCACCGTCCTCATGACCACCCACCAACTGGAGCGTGGCCTGCGGATGGCCAGCCGCATCGCCGTGCTGGCAGGCGGCCGCATCGCCTTTGAGGCCGCCACAGGCGCGCTGAGCCCCCAGGCCCTCCGCCGCCAGTACGACGAGGTCCTCCAGGAGGTCGGCGCAGGATGAGGGCACTGCGGCAGGTGGGGGCCATCGTCTGGAAGGACATCTCGGCGGAACTCAGGACCAAAGAGATGTTCAGTTCCATGTTCGTCTTCGTCTTCCTGGCCCTCGTGGTCTTCAACTTCGCCTTTGAACTGCGGGTGGACAACGTCCGGGAGGTGGCGCCGGGCGTCCTCTGGGTGGCCTTCAGTTTCGCTGGCGTCCTGGGCCTGAACCGCTCCTTCATCCTGGAGAAGGACCGCGGCTGCCTGGAAGGGCTGCTCCTCTCGCCCCTGGACCGGAGCCTGGTCTACTTCGCCAAGGTCCTCAGCAACCTGCTCTTCATGCTGGTGGTGGAGGCCCTGGCCCTGCCCATCTTCAGCGCCCTCTTCAACCTGCCCCTCCTGCGGCTGGACCTGGGCCTGGTGGTCCTCCTGGGGACGCTGGGGTTTGCGGGCGTGGGGACCCTGTTCTCGGCCATGGTGGTGAACACGCGGGCACGGGAGGTCCTCCTGCCGGTGCTCCTCTTCCCCATCGTGACCCCGGTCCTCATCGCCTCGGTCAAACTGACCGGGGGCCTTCTGGACGGGGAACGGCTCCTTGCAATGGGAAACTGGCTGCGCCTCCTGGGGGCCTTTGACGCCATCTTTCTGGCGGTCTCCTACATGACCTTTGACTACGTGGTAGAGGAGTGAGACGAGTGAAAGGGGAACGGTGGCTTGGGGTGCTTTCGGCTCTGGCCCTCGTGCTGATGCTGGGCGCGGTCTTCATGGCCCTGGTGCAGGCCCCGGCCGCGGCCAACGTGCGGACGGAGACGGAACGCTACACCCAGCGCATCATCTACTTCCACGTGCCCAGCGCGTGGGTGGGCTTCCTGGCCTTCTTCGTGACCATGGTGGCGAGCGTGGGGTACCTGGTGCGTCGGCAGCGGGCCTGGGACGTGGTGGCCCTCTCGTCCGTAGAAGTGGGGGTGGCCTTCACCACGGCCGTCCTCATCACCGGCTCCATCTGGGCCAAGACGGCCTGGAACACCTGGTGGACCTGGGACCCGCGCCTCACCACCTCGGCCATCACCTGGGTCATCTACCTGGCCTACCTGATGTTGCGGAGCGCGGTGGAGGACCCGGAGCAGCGGGCCCGCTTCGCCTCGGTCTACGGCATCGTGGGCTTCACCAGCGTGCCCATCACCTTCATGGCCATCCGCTGGTGGCGGACCATCCACCCGGTCCTCTTTGACGCGTCCGGGGCGGGGCTTTCGCCCAATATGCTCACCGCCTTTCTCTTCTGCCTGGGCGCGTTCACCTTCCTCTACGGGACGCTCCTGTGGCACCGGGTGCGGCTGGAGTTCCTGGCGGATGAGGTGCAGGCTCTCCGTCGGGACCTGAACCTTTAGTAGCCAAGGGAGGTTTTCCAGATGACCTATCTCGCTGCGGCCTATGCCGTTTTCTGGGCGCTCACCTTTGCCCTGGTCTTCTCCATGTTCCAGAGGCAGCGGTCTCTGGCCCGCCAGGTGGAGGACCTGCGGCGCGCGCTGGAAGAACGGGAGGGGAAGAGGGGCCGAGAATGAACCCGGAGCAGATTTCCGCCCTTCTGGCTGTGGCCGCGGGGCTCCTTTCGTTCCTCTCGCCGTGCGTGCTGCCCCTCGTGCCGGGGTTCATCGGCTACCTGGGGGGCGCATCGGTGCGTGCGGAGGGGCGCGTTCCCTGGTGGCGCACCTTCCTCCACGCGGCCAGTTTCGTGGCTGGCTTCAGCGCCGTGTTCATCGCCCTGGGGGCCGGGGTGGGGCAGTTGGGCGCGCTCCTCTATAACGTCCTGCCCTGGCTCCAGAAGGTGGGAGGCGCGCTGCTGATCCTCCTGGGCCTGCACACCGCGGGCCTCCTCAAGGTCCCGGCCCTCTTCCAGGAGCGGAGGCTGCACCTCACAGTGCGGCCGGAGTGGGGGTACCTCTCGTCCCTCCTGATGGGCGTCTTCTTCTCGGCCGGCTGGACCCCTTGCGTGGGGCCCGTGCTGGCGGGCATCCTCCTCCTGGCCAGCCAGGAGCAGACGGCAGCCCGCGGGGCCTTCCTCCTGAGTGCCTACTCCCTGGGTCTGGGGGTCCCCTTCCTGGCGGTGGGCGCGGCCTTCGGCCCCCTTTCCGGCTGGCTGCGGAGGCTGAACCGCCACCTGCACCTCGTGTCCGTGGTGAGCGGCCTGCTCCTCATCGGCATCGGCCTCCTCATCTTCACTGACAGCCTGCGCATCCTGGCGGCCTACGGGACGTTCTGGGACCTACTCTGATCCGGACTGAGGGGAGGGAAAGCACCGCATGGCGCACACCACCACCAAGAAAACGGGGCTCCTGCTCCTTCTGGGCCTGGTGCTCCTCGGGGCCTGGGGGTGCGCCGCGCCCCCGCTCCCCACGGCGGCGCCGACCAGGCCCGCCCCCCTGCCCACATGGACGCCCCTCGGGCCCACGGCCACCCCGCGGCCCCTGGGGACGCGCGTGGTTCCAGACACGCCAACCCCTTCGGCTCCCTCTCCGGAGCCGACGAAAGCCAGGCGGGTGGCCCCCGTGGTCGGGGCCCAGGCCCCGGATTTCGTCCTCTGGGACCTGAAGGGGAACGAGGTCTCCCTGGGCCGCCTGCGGGGGCACCCGGTGGTGCTGAACTTCTGGGCAACGTGGTGCCCTCCCTGCCGCGAGGAGATGCCCGAACTCGCGGCCGCCTACGAAGCCTACAGGGAGCGGGGCGTCCTCTTCGTCGGCATCAACTTCCTGGAGGATGCCGATCGGGTGCGGGAGTACGTGGAGTGGATGGAGGTTCCCTTCCCCGTGGCCCTGGATGTGACCGGGGAGGTGGTCTCCTCGTACCAGGTGCGGGCGCTCCCTTCCACCTTCTTCATTGACCGGGAAGGGACGGTGGTGCGGCGTTACACGGGTCCGTTGACCCGGGACCTCCTGGACCAGTACCTGGCGGAACTCCTGCCATGACGTCGGTGCGGGGACCGGAAGCCCACAGGGCACCGGTGCAGGGTCGGACGCGGGAACTCGTGCTCCTGGCGGACCGGGCCATCCTGCAGTTCGCCCGGCACTGGCTGCTCGTCGTGAACCTGGTCGTGGGCCTCTACGTGGGCCTCCCAGTCCTGGCCCCCGTGCTCATGCACGCCGGGTACGAGCAAGCGGGGCGGTTCCTCTACACCCTGTACATCCCCAACTGCCACCAGTTGCCGGAGCGCTCCTTTTTCCTCTTGGGGGAGCGGATGGCCTATTCGCTGGACGAACTCCCCCCGGAGGCCCAGGGGCCGGCCTCTGCCTCTTCCTGCGTTGACTGTTTCCGCCGGGCGTGGCCCAGCGCGCTGGCCTTTCCCGAAGGACAAGGCCCTCCGCCGCGCCGGTTCTACTACGGGGACGCGCGGGTCGGCTACAAGATGGCCTTCTGCCAGCGGGATTTCGCCATCTACGGCTCCATCCTGGTGGCCGGGCTCCTCTACGGCCCGCTGCGGCGCCGCCTCCGCCCTCTTCCCCTGCCCTACTACCTGATCCTGTGTGCCCCCCTCGTCGTGGACGGCACGGTCCAGCTCCTCGGCCTGTGGGAGAGCACGTGGTTCAACCGCGTCCTCACGGGGGCCCTCTTCGGCGGGGCGAGCGTCTGGTTCGCCTACCCCCAGGTCCAGGGGGCGATGGACTCGCTGCGCGCCGACCTGGAGGCGCGCCTGGCGAGGGCCCGTGAGGGAGCAGCCCGTTCGTAGGAGCCACGGACCATCAGCGGAGCGGGGAGGGCCTGGCTTCCAGACTGGAGGAACACATGCCCGAGGTCACCTTCGTGGAGGAGACGGGGGCCGGCGAGCGGGTCCACCGGCGCACTGTGGAGGAAGGGACAACGCTGTGGGCCGTGGGCGTGGAACTAGGGCTCCTCGCCCAGAGCGCCTGCGGCGGCCGCGGCATCTGCGGCAAATGCCGGGTGCGGGTGGCCGGCGACGCGCCGCCCCCCACTGAGGCCGACCGCCGCCTCTTCCGCCCGGCGGACCTGGAGGCGGGCTGGCGGCTGGCCTGCCGCCTCCAGGTGGAGCGGGACCTCACGGTCCACGTCCCCCGGGCGGAGGAGGGCCTCCAGGTCATGGTGGAGGGCCGCCGTCGCCCCGTGCCAGTGGAGCCCCTCACCCGCAAAGTCCTCCTCGCCCTGCCGCGCCCCAGCCTCTCCGACCAGCGGTCCGATTGGGCACGTCTGGAGGCGGCCCTCGCTGCTGTCGGGCAACCGGCGGATGGCGGTTCCCTCTCCCTCTGGCGGGACCTCCCCAGGGTGCTCCGGCAGCACGACTTCCTGGTCACTGTGGCCCTGCACGGCCGCCGCATCCTGGACGTGCAGGGGGGCGACACCACCGGCTCCTGCTATGGCCTGGCCTTTGACCTGGGCACGACCACCGTGGTGGGCATTCTCGTGGACTTGAACACAGGCCGACAGGTGGGCGTGGCTGCAGCCCTGAACGGCCAAGCCATCTACGGCTCCGACGTCCTCACCCGCCTCACCTTCGCCCAGTCGGACCCCCAGGGGGTGCAGAAACTGCGGGCGCGGATCCTGGAGACGGTCAACGGCCTGGTGGACGAAGTGCTGGCCCAGGCCGGCGTGGCCAGAGAAGACGTCTACGCCATGACGGTGGTGGGGAACACCATCATGGAGCACCTCTTCCTGGGGCTGGACCCTCGGGGGATCGCCGTGAGTCCCTTCGTCCCGGTCATCGGCCACATGGTGGAGGTCTCCGCAGCGGAGGCGGGAGTGCACATCCACCCGCGGGCTGTGGTGACGGTCTTCCCTGTGGTCGGGGGCTACGTGGGGGGTGACACCGTGGGCGTCATCCTGGCGACGGAACTCCACCAGGACCCCCGCATCCGCCTGGCCATAGACATCGGGACCAATGGGGAGATCGTCCTGGGGTCCAGGGAGCGGCTGCTGGCGTGCGCCGCGGCCGCGGGCCCAGCTTTTGAGGGGGCGCAGATCTCCTGCGGCATGCGCGCTGCCAGCGGGGCCATTGACCAGGTGGTCCTCGGGGAGGAGGTGCGCCTGCGGGTGCTGGGCGGGGGCGTGCCCCGGGGCATCTGCGGCTCAGGCCTCCTGGATGCCGTGGCGGAGTTGGTGCGGGTGGGCCTGGTGGACACGCGAGGGCGGCTCCTCCTGCCGGAGGAAGCGCCCAGGCCCGTGCCGCAAGGGGTGGCAGCGCGGGTCCACGAGACGGAAACCGGCCGGGCTTTCCTCCTGGATGGGCCGAGGCCAGAGCGGCCGTATCCCCTTGACCTGACCCAGCAGGACATCCGCCAACTGCAACTGGCCAAGGGGGCTATCTGTGCTGGCGTGCGCATCCTGGAGCGGGAGTTGGGAGTCGCCCATGAGGAAGTGGCGGAAGTGCTCCTGGCCGGGGCCTTCGGCTCCTACCTGAACCCGAAGAGCGCGCTCGCCGTGGGCCTCATCCCGCCGACGGCCCTGGAGCGGGTCCTGGCCGTGGGGAACGCCGCGGCGGAGGGGGCGCGCCTCGCGCTTCTCTCGGCCCGGGAACGCCGCACAGCCCAGGCCCTGCCGCGGACGGTGGAGTACGTGGAACTTTCCTCCCGCCCTGACTTCCCCGAGGAGTTCCTCAAGGCGCTGGCGTTCCCGGAACCCCGCTAGGCCTCCCCGACGCTGGACCCCGGTGGCCCCTGAAGGCACGGCCTTCTGAGGGGCGCAGTGCCACACCGCCGACAACCTCCTCTGGCGGTACAGCACTGATCTCCCCGTGCCGGGACGGTCGCCGGCAGCGGATTCCGGAAACGGCCTCCCTCGGTCCGGCACGGGCCTGGCAGGGCAGCGGTTTGGTGGCTCCCCCGGAGCGTGATATAATGCGCCCGCACCACCAAACAACACGCTCCTCGGAGGTTCCACGATGGTCTTTGACGTTGGGAAGGTCCTGCTGACCCTCGCGGTCGGCTTCGTGGCCGGCATCATGAACACCTTCGCTGGCGGGGGGTCGCTCCTCACCCTGCCCCTCCTCATCTTCCTCGGCCTCCCCTCCGCCGTGGCCAACGGCACCAACCGCGTGGCCATTGAGGTCCAGAACATCTTCGCCATCCTCGGCTTCCGCAGCAAGGGGGTGTCCAACTTCCGCTTGAGCCTTCTCTTCTCCCTCCCCGCCCTGGCCGGCGCGTTCGTGGGGGCCCGGGTGGCCATTGACATGCCCGAACTCCTCTTCCGACGGGTGCTGGCAGTGGTGATGCTCCTCGTCCTGGCCCTCATCTTCTGGAACCCCACCCGGCGCCTCTACGGGTCCCAGCCTGCCCTGACGCCGTGGCGGGTCGCCCTCGCCATCGCGGGCCTCTTCTTCATCGGGCTGTACGGGGGGTTCATCCAGGCCGGGGTGGGCTTCCTCATCATGGCCGTCCTGGTGGGGGTCACGGGGCTGGACCTGGTGTGGGTCAACGCCCACAAGGTGTTCATCGTCGGGGTGTACACGTTGCTGGCCCTGGCCGTCTTCGCCCTGGAGGGGAAGGTGGACTGGGTGGCGGGGATGGTCCTGGCGTTGGGGAACGGTGCTGGGGGGTGGGTGGCGGGCCGCCTGGCCGTGGAGAAGGGGGAGCGCTGGATCAAGCCGGTGTTCGCCCTCGCCGTGCTGGTCATGGCGGTGCGCCTTTCCGGGATTGTCCCTGGCTGGTCGTGAGGGAAGGGATCAAGGACAGACCATGAGACGTTTGCTTGTGGCCTTCGCCCTCTCCGTCCTCTGCCTCTGGGCCTGTTCCCCTGCGCCAGCCCAGCAGGAGGTCATCCTGGCCACCACCACCAGCACCCAGGACTCGGGCCTCCTGGACGTGCTGGTGCCAGCCTTTGAGGCCAGGACCGGCTACCGGGTGAAGGTGATCGCCGTGGGCACGGGCGCGGCCCTGGCCATGGGGGCGCGGGGCGATGCCGATGTGCTCCTCGTGCACGCGCCGGCTGCGGAGATGGAACTGGTGCGCTCCGGCGACGCCGTGGACCGCCGCCTGGTCATGCACAACGACTTCGTCCTGGTGGGGCCGGTGGACGACCCGGCCGGCGTCCAAGGCGCATCTTCCGCTGCCGACGCCCTCCGACGGATCGCCCAGGCCCAGGCCCTCTTCGTCTCCCGGGGCGACGGCTCTGGAACCCACAAGATGGAGTTGGCCCTCTGGGAGGAGGCCGGCGTGACCCCAAAAGGGGCCTGGTACCAGGAGACCGGCCAAGGGATGGGAGCGACCCTCAAGATCGCTTCGGAGAAGGGGGCCTACACCCTGACGGACCGGGCCACCTACCTGACCATGCGGGGCAGCCTGGGCCTGGCCCTCTTGCTGGAAGGGGATGCGAGGCTCCGCAACGTGTACCACGTCATGGTGGTCAACCCGGAGAAGCACCCGACGGTGAACGCCGCCGGAGCCACGGCCTTCGCCGACTACCTGACCTCGCCGGAGGCCCAGAAGGCCATCGGGGAGTTCGGCAAGGACCGCTTTGGGCAGCCCCTCTTCTTCCCCGATGCCGGGAAGCCAGAGCCGTAGGCCCCATCCGGCCCGGCCCGAAGGAAGGAAGCCCACATGGACCTGCTGCGCGAAGGGGTGTGGAAGGCGCTCTGGCTCATCGCCCATCTGGACGCCTCGGTGGTGGAGGTGACCCTGCGGACGCTGCAGGTCTCCGGCACGGCGACCTTGGTGGCCCTCCTGCTGGGCATCCCTGCGGGCACCTATCTGGCCCAGGCCCGCTTCCCGGGACGCCGTCTGCTGGTGGGCCTGGTGAACACCGGGATGGGCCTCCCGCCGGTGGTGGTCGGGCTCTTCGTGGCACTGATGCTCTGGCGCAGCGGCCCCTTCGGCCGGTGGGGGCTCATCTACACCCCCGCGGCTATGGTCATCGCCCAGGCGGTCATCGCCACCCCCATCGTGACGGGGGTGAGCATCGCCGCTATCCAGCAACTGGACCCTCGCCTGCGCTTGCAACTTCTCGGGCTGGGAGCCTCGCGGGGGCAGACGGCCCTCCTCCTCTGGTGGGAGGCGCGCCGGTCGCTGCTGGCGGCGGCCATGGCCGGGTTCGGCGGGGCGGTCTCGGAGGTAGGCGCGTCCATGATGGTGGGCGGCAACATTGCCGGCCAGACCCGTGTCCTGACCACCGCGGCCGTCCTGGAGACGAGCAAGGGGAACTTTGACCTGGCCATCGCCCTGGGGCTGATCCTGCTCCTCCTCTCCTTCTCCATCACCCTGGGGGCCACCTGGCTCCAGCAGAGCGGGAGGGGGGACCGGTGAGCGAGGTCCTTCTCTCCCTGCGGGACCTCCAGGTGCGCTACGGGGACCAGGTGGCGCTGGAAGTGCCGGCGCTGGACCTGCGCCAGGGGGAGGTGCTGGCCGTCATCGGCCCCAATGGGGCGGGCAAGACCACCCTCCTCCACGCCGTGGCCGGCCTTGTGCCGCTGGCGCGGGGGAAGGTCCTCCTTCGCGGCCAGGCCGTGGACCCCCGCCAGGTCGCCTACCGTCGGCGCCTGGCCCTGGTCCTCCAGGTACCTGTCCTCCTGGACTTTTCCGTGCTCGGCAACGTCCTCGTGGGGCTGCGCCTGCGCCATCTGCCGCGGCAGGAGGCCAAGGCCCGCGCCCTGGAGGCCCTGGAGTGGCTGGGGGTGGCCCACCTGGCGCACCGCCCGGCACGGACCCTCTCCGGGGGCGAGGCGCAGCGGGTCTGCCTGGCCCGGGCCCTGGCCCTCCAGCCGGAGATCCTCCTCCTGGACGAGCCCTTCAGCAGCCTGGATGCCCCTACGCGGGCAGAACTGCTGGCGGACCTGGGAGACCTCCTGCGGAGGAACCGCACCACCACCCTCTTCGTCACCCACGACCAGGACGAAGCCCTCCAGTTGGGCGACCGGGTGGCAGTGCTCCTCCAGGGGCGGGTGCGGCAAGTGGACGTCCCTGAGCAGGTCTTCGGCTCGCCGGCCGATGAGGAGGTGGCGGCCTTCGTAGGGGTGGAGAACCTGGTGCCCGGGGAGGTCGTCGCCAGGGGGGAGGGAGGGGCGGTGGTGAAAGTCGGCCCTCAACGCCTGGAGGTGGCGGAAGAAGCACCCTTGGGGGAGGCGGTGTGGGTCTGCCTGCGTCCCGAGGACGTCACCCTCTCCCAGGCCAACCAGCCCCCCGCGGCCAGCAGCGCCCGCAACCGGTTCCTCGGCCAGGTGGTGCGGGTGACGCCCCGGGGCCGCCTCTACCACGTGGCCGTGGACTGCGGCTTCCGGCTGGTGGCGGCCATCACGCCCCGCTCCCTCCAGGAACTGGGCCTGGCCTGCGGCCAGGAGGTGGTGGCCACCTTCAAGGCCACGGCCGTGCACCTCCTCCCGCGGGGGCGGCGGGCCGGGGCGTGACGGCCCACCCAATCCGCTGCGGGGCCTCTCGTTTTCACCGACGGCGACGACCCTGACTGCCCCTTCCCCGGACGAGGAACAGCAGCCCCCCGAGGACGCGGACGATCCCGCTTGCGATCATCAGCGTGGCCACACCCCACGTCCCGGCCAGGGTGGTGGTCACCAAGGGGGCGACGAAGACCGCCCCGTTGATGGCCGCGTTGTAGAGGCCGATGTAACTGGCGCGCCGAGCCGGGGGCGCGACCTCAATGAGCCGGTTGAACAGGGTGATCCCCATGAGCGCCCCCACAACCCCTCCTGCCAGCGCCAGGGGGAGCAGGGGGTAGGCTGACCGGGACAGGGCCGTGCCGATGGGGTAAAGGGCCAGGGCCGCCGAGGACCAGGCCAGAACGCCTTGGTTCCCCTGCCTCCGGATCAGGGCCGGGGCAGCCAGCGAGGCCAGCACAGAGGATGCATTCCACACCACCGTGAGGACTGAGATCCAGGCATCCGAAAGGTGCAGATCTCGCACCCAGTAAATGGAAAACAGGGGGATGGCCCCGTACAGGCCCAAGTGGAAGACGAAGGCCGCCACCACAAACCACGCGTACTCCTGCTGCCCCTGCCACGCGGCGCGCACAGCGCGGAGGGAGAGGAAGGGACGGAGGGCGGAACGGGACCGACCCCCGACCTTCAGGGCTGGGCGGTCGGGGACCCGCACCTGGCTCACGTAGTACGCGCTGAGGTAGGCCGAGACGAAGCCGATGGCCATGACCGTCTGGTAGTTGGCAGGGAAGGGGACCCAGGCCAGAAGGGGCACGCTGACCAGGGTTCCGAGGGTGCTGGTGACGGCCATGATGGCGTTGCGCGCGCTCACCACCGCCCCCAGGTGCCCGGAGGAGACCGCGTCGGGCAGCATGGCGGTGAAGGCCACGTTCACGATCCCGCTGGGGATGGCCTGCACGATGACCAGCAGGGCCAGGAGTTCCCCGCCGTGGCCCGGTGAGAGCCAGGGCGCGAGGGCCATGAGGAGGACGAAGGACCTGGAGATGAACATGCTCCGGGTGAGGATGGGCATCTGACGGGGCTGGAGTTCCACCAGCCGGCCCGCCGGCAGCAGCCAGAAGATGCTCACCAGGGCAGGCCCGGCCGAGAGCAGGCCGATCCAGAAGTTGGAGGCTCCCAGACGGGCGGCGAACACCGTGAGGTAACTGAGGTAGGTCCCAAGGGCCACCCCCCACCAGGCGACCTCCACATACAGCAAGCGGATGTTGCGCGCCTCCACGGGGCTGGAGACCCCTTCGGGGACCAGAAGGTGGACGAGCGTCCTGCGCAGCGATGTGGAAAACATGCCTTTCCCTTGACAAACCAACCCCCGCGGGGTCTGGCCCGCGAGGGCTGGGGTTGTGCCTCTCTCACATCAGGTGGAGTAGCCCTCGGGCTCAGAACTCATCGCGGCCATCCCAGGGCTCCTCAGAAGGCAGGCCCACCAGGTCCGAAAGCCCGCCCAGCGCGGCCAGGGCCACCGCCACCCCGGCCACGACCCCCACCACTACGCCCAGACGCGGTGGGGCTGGCGGGTTGAGGTAGAAGTAGGCCCAGGCCCCCAGGTCGGCCAGGGCCAGGACCAGGGCCCCCCACAGGAAGATGCGGCGCCATCGGTTCTTCATGCGGCTAGCCCCCTCTTACGGCACGCAGCACGGCTCGCCCAGGGCTCTCTCCCAGGACGCATTGTACCATGCTTTGCCGTGGGCAACAAGGCACGGGCAACGGAGTACCCCAGGTCCCGTCCCACGAGGACCCTGCACGCGCCCGGTTGACAAAAGGCGCGTTCGCGGGTAGGATGAACGTGTGGGCCCTTCTGCCGTGGGTTACGGCTCTTGCGAGCCCTGGGCTCGCCCTTTCGCCGGGAGGATGCCGTGAGACGTGTAATCCCCCTCGCTTTCTTCTCCCTATCCGCCCTGGCCTTCGTCCTGCTGTTCCTCTCTCCCCGTACAGCCAGGCTGGCTCTGAGCGCCCGGGACGCGCGTTCGTCCTTCAGCGCGGCCGTGGCCGTGACGGAGGCGGAGGACATGCAATTGGAAACCCCCATGGCCAAGGGGACGGCCAGCGACGCCTCGGCCTGCGGGTTTATCTTCAGCCCCGTGCGAGAAGCAGGGACCGCGCGTTTTCAATTCACCGTGCCGGTGTCCGGAACCTACTATCTTTGGGCCCGCGGCTGGGGGGCCGATTGGACCAGCAACTCCTTCCACTGGGTGCTGGACGACGGCGAAGACCACTGGTGGGAGATCCAGCCACCAGGGGAATGGGTCTGGGAGAAGTGGGAGGTTCCGGGTTTGAGCGCTGGGTCGCATACGCTCCTGTTCCGGGGGCGCGAGCCGGGTGCGCGGCTGGATCGGATAGAGATCGCCCCGGACCCTGCGCATACGCCCATCGTGGTGCCGTGCGGGAGCGTGACGCCTTCGGCCACGCCGACAGCGACGGGGACGCCCAGCCCAACCCCCACTCC
>JBMFPD010000075.1:0-12499 GCA_049969295.1 Anaerolineae bacterium
TCGTTTTTACAAAAGGGAAGGCTATAACCGCTCTTTCCGGCGCAGAGGGCACGCCAGGAGGCGTGCCCTACGGTCTGACGCCGGACGGGTGAGGGAGCCGCCCAAATGACCAACGCGAAGTGCAGCCGCAACGTGCGCCATTGGTAACGATGTTCTGGCCCGTTCCGCACCCCCTTGACGCGGCTGGGCCATTGTGGTATACTTTGGATGCATGTATACATCCCTGGCCGGCCCGTCCAACGGCAGGAGGCGATCCTGTGGCGTCCTTCCCCAGCCAGCGCGCCACCACTCTGCGGGACCTGGTCCTCTCCCGCATCCAGAGCGACCTCGTCCAGGGTCACCTCCGGCCAGGCGACTCACTGGATCAGGGGGACCTTGCCCGCCGTCTGGGGGTGAGCCGCACCCCGGTCCGAGAGGCCCTCGTCCTCCTGGAGGCCTACGGCGTGGTGGAGTCGGACGCCCGCCGCGGCACCGTGATCCGCGCCCTCTCCCCCGAGGAAGTGGAGGACGACTGGTTGGTCCTGGCCACCCTGGAACGCCTGGTGGCTGGCCTCGCCGTCCCCCGCCTGACCCCCGAGGTCCTGGCCCGCATGAAGGGCCTGCTGGTCCAGGCCGAAGCCCTCCTGGCAAGCGGCCGTACCGAGGAACTTCACGAGGTGAACCGGGAGTTCCACCGCACCCTCTACATGGCCTGTGGGCAGCCTCGCCTCATCCGCTTCCTGGAGGCCCACCTGTGGACCCATACCCGCCACTACAACCGCCTCTTCATAGACCTCCCTGGCGCGGCCCAGTGGCGGATGCAGATCCACCGCCAGATCCTGGAAGCGTGCGAGGCCGGAGACGTGGCGCGTGTGGAAGAACTGGTCTACCAGGACGACCTGGAAACCGGCCGCCGTGTGGCTGAGTACCTCCGCCAGCGGGAGAGCGCGGCGCAGGAGTGAGCCGAATGGCCCCCGTCTCCCCTCAAAAAGGCCCTCTGACGCCAGAAGAACTGGGCGAACGCCTGGCCCGCTTCCCCAGGGTGCGCCTGGCACACCTGCCCACCCCCCTGGACCCGCTGCCCCGCCTGAGCGAGCGCCTGGGCGGACCTTCCCTCTGGATCAAGCGGGATGATGCCACCGGCCTTGCCTTCGGGGGGAACAAGACCCGCCAGTTGGAGTTCCGCCTGGGCCGCGCTGTGGAGCAAGGGGCCGACTGCGTCGTGGCGGGTGCGGCGGTGCAGTCCAACTTCTGCCGCCAGATCGCCGCTGCCTGCGCCAAACTGGGCCTGGAAGCGTATCTCGTCCTGCGGGAGACCCACGGCCAGCCCACCGACCCGCCCCAGGGCAACCTCCTCCTGGACCTCCTCCTGGGGGCCCATGTGGAGTTCGTGGCAGGGACCGAGGAGGAACAGCGCGCCCGCATCCTGGCCCTGACCGGGGACCTGCGCGCCCGGGGCCGCCATCCCTACGTGACCGGCTGGACCGACGTCGCCTTCGGCGCGCTGGGGTACGTGGCGGCCGCACTGGAACTCTGGGAGGAATGCCAACGCCTCCGCCTGGAGCCGGCCGCCCTGGTCGCCTCGTCGGGAGGGGCCACGCAAGCCGGTCTCCTGGTGGGGACCCGGGCCCTGGGCTGGGACCTCCCCGTCTGGAGCGTGTACCACGGCGGCCACGGCCCCGATGCCCGCCCGCGGGTGGCCCAGATCGCCAGCGAAGCCGCCCAGTTGCTGCGGCTGCCCTTCCACTTCGGAGTGGAGGACGTCCTGGCCTTCAACCAGTACTTCGCGCCTGGCTACCCGGATCCGTCCACGGCCGGCCTGGAGGCAATGCGGATCCTGGCCCGTACGGAAGGGATCGTCCTGGACCCGGTCTACACGGCCAAAGCCCTGGCCGGCCTCGTGGACCAAATCCGCCAGGGGCGATGGGGGAAGGACGACACGGTCATCTTCCTGCATACGGGTGGCACGCCCGCCCTCTTCGCCTATGCGGGAGTTATCGCGAATAGCACGGAATAGCACGAATGGAGCGAATGACACGAAAGGGATTCGCGTGATTCGCCCTATTCGCGTCATTCGTGAGTTCTTCTTTTTTGGAGGTGCATGATGTTGGTGATGACGCCAGGGCCCATCGCCGTGGACCACCGCGTGATCGCCGCCATGAACCGGCCGGCCATCACCCACCAGAGCCGTTCCTTCGGCGACATCCTAGACGACGTCCTCACGATGCTGAAGGCCCTCTTCCGCACCGAATCCTGGGTCACGGTCCTGCCGGGGTCCGGGCGGCTGGGCCTGGAAGCAGCCCTCGTGAGCGTGGTGGAGCGGGGCGACCGCACCGTCCATCTGGTCAACGGGACCTTCGCCTCCTGGGCTGTGGAGATCGCCCGGCGCGCCGGAGCCGAGCCCACCGTGGTGGAAGGCCCCTGGGGGGGCCCGGTGGACCTGCGGGCCGTAGCCCAGGCGGTGGAGAGGGTGCGCCCCAGGGTCGTGGCCATGGTCCACTCGGAGACCTCCACCGGGGCCCGCTACGACCTGCAGGAGGTGGCCGAGATCTGCCGCCGCCACGACACACTGTTCCTGGTGGATGTCATCTCGTCGGTGGGGTGCATGCCCTTTGAGATGGATGCCTGGGGCGTGGACCTGGCCGTCTGCACCAGCAACAAGGGGCTGGGCTCCCTCATCGGCCTCTCCCTGGTGGGGGTGAGCCCGCGGGCCTACGAGGCCATGGACCGCCGCCGCACCGTCTGCCAGAGTTACGCCCTGGACCTCAAGCGGTGGAAGGACCAGTTCTTCGGCAAGCCCTTCCCGCGGGCCTACCCGGTGGTCCCCTCCACCCACCTGGTCTACGCCCTGCAGGAGGCCTGCCGCCAGGCCCTGGAGGAGGGGCTGGAGGCCCGCTGGGCGCGCCACGCCCGCTACGCCGAGGCCACCCGTCGCGCCGTGGAGGCGGCCGGGCTCGCCCTTTTCCCCCAGCGGGACCTGGCCGGCAACTGCGTCACGGCGGTGCGCGTCCCCGAGGGGCTGGACGAAGCCAAGATCCTGCGCGGGATGGAAGAGCAGGGTGTCCTCATCTCCGGCTCCATGGCTGGCCCCACCAAGGGGAAACTCTTCCGCCTCTCCCATCAGGGCGTGCAGGCCAGTGAGGAGATGCTCATCCCCACCCTGGCCGCCCTGGAGCGGACGCTGCGCGGCCTGGGGTACAGGGTCGCGCCAGGGACGATGGTCGCCGCCTTTGAAGAGGCCCTGGCGGAGGCGTGAGCCATGTCAGAAGAGGCCCTGATGCCACAACCCTACGACCTCCTCATCCGAGGCGGGCGTCTGCTGGACCCAGCCGCCGGCCGCGACGGCCGCTACGACGTGGCCCTGGCCGGGGGAAAGGTGGCCCGCGTCGCACCGGAGATCCCCCCTGAGTCTGCCCGGGAGGTGGTGGATGCCCGGGGGCTTCTGGTGGTGCCGGGCCTGGTGGACCTGCACACCCACATCTACTGGGGTGTCTCGGCGCTGGCCGTGGATCCCTGGGCGCTGGCCCCAGGCTCCGGGGTGACCACCTGGGTGGACGCAGGCACGGCGGGGGCTGTGGCCTTCCCCGGCTTCCGGCGCTACGTGGCCGAGGCCGTGCCGGTGCGCGTGCTCGCCTTCCTCAACATCTCCAGTCAGGGCATCCTGGATATCACCCTGGCGGGCGAGTGCGACGACCTCCGCTGGTGCGACCTGGAGCGGGCCCTGGCCGCGGTGGAGGCCCACCGCGACCTGATCGTGGGGATCAAGGTGCGGGCCAGCCGCAACGCCGTGCAGGAGGCCGGTGCGGAGCCCCTGCGCATCGCACGGGAAGCGGCCGACGCCGAGGGCGTCCCCCTGATGGTCCACATCGGGCAGCCACCGCCCACCCTTGGGGAAATCCTCCCCCTCCTGCGGGCCGGCGACATCCTCACCCACGTCTACCGGGGTCCCGCGGCCTCCATCCTGGCGCGGGATGGCCGCATCCGCCCGGACGTGCTGGAGGCGCGGGCCCGGGGCGTCTTCATGGACGTGGGGCACGGGGTCGGCTCCCTGGACTTTCAGGTGGCCCGGCGGGCCCTGGAGCAGGGCTTCCTCCCCGATAGCATCAGCACAGACCTGCACCTCTTGAACGTGCACGGGCCGGTCTACGACCTGGTGACCACCCTCTCCAAGTTCTGGAACCTGGGCCTCTCCCTGGAGCAGGTGGTGGCCGCAGCCACGGCGGGGCCGGCCCGGGCCCTGGGGCGGGAGGGGACCCTGGGCACGCTTCGGGAGGGGACGCCGGGCGATGTCACGCTCCTGGCTGTGGAAGAAGGGACCTTCCCCTTCCGCGACGCCGTGGGGCAGGAACTGGTTGGGGACCGCCGGTTGGTGGCGAAGGGGATGGCTGTGGCTGGGCGGTGGGTCCCAGCCCAGGAGGCGCAGCTGTGAAAGGCGCGACCGAAGTTGTGGGGGGGCGGGCGGAGGCGCGCCACCGCTGGCAGGAGCGGGTGCGGGCGTGGATTCCGCCGGCCCTGTGGGGCTACGCGCTGGCCATCGCGGGGACGGCCTGCCTCTGCGTGACCTACGTCGTCAGCAAGATCGTCGTGCGGGAGATCGGGAGCGAGACCTTCAACGTCGTCTGGTTCGCCTTCGGCTTCCTCATCACCATGGGCTACCTGCTCCTGAGCGGCCAGAAGGAACAGGTGCACCTCAAGCGCCAGTACTGGGGCCAGGTGGCCCTCCTGGGCCTGGTGAACGCCATCTCCATGGGCGCGTTCTTCAAGGCTATAGAACTCATTGACCCGGTGCTCGTCTCTTTCTTCTTCCGGCTGGAGATCGTCACCAGCGTGCTGGCCGGGGTGTTCCTCCTGGGGGAGCGGCTGGGGGCCCGGGAACTGGGCGGCATGATCCTGGCCATCACCGGCGCGGCTCTGATCACCTACGCCTCTGGTCAGGTGGTCGTGACGGCGTTCCTCCTGGTCGTCTTCAGTGCCGCCTTCTACACCGCTAGCTGGCTCGTGGCGCGCTCGTGCATGGCCGATGGGTGCTCGCCCACGGCCCTGGCCGGCTTCCGCGCCCTGGGGACTTCCCTGTTCCTGGGCGTCTACGTGCTGGCCACGGGCCGCTGGCACCCTCCCAGCCTCCAGGCCGTGCTTTGGATGTTGGGTGGGGCCTTCTTCGGCCCCTTCCTGGCCAACTCGCTGAACTACCGGGCCATCATGCTCATCGGCGTGGCCCGCATGAGCATCATCCGCAACGCGCAGCCTTTGTTCCTCATCCCCGTGGCCTACCTCTTCCTGGGGACGGTGCCGGGCCTGCGCCAGTTGGCCGGGGGGCTGGTGGTGTTGGCCGGGGTGCTCCTGGTGGTGTCGGCGCGGCTCAGGGAGGCGCACCCAGCGCCGGGGGCGTAGGGCTGTAGGACGACGCGTTGTTCTGAAGAGCGAGGTGATAGGGACCCCCTCCCTCAGCCCCTCCGCGTGCGGAGGGGGTTGGGGATAGAGGCCCGGCCCGTGCCACGTGAAAACAGGGAGGTGGAACTATGATCGTGGACTGCCATGTGCACATGCGGGGGGACCCCACCCGCAAGGGGGGCTTTCTGAAGAGCACCCAGGCCGACTTTGACACGCCCGAGGCCATCCTGGCCCTGATGGACGAGGCTGGGGTGCACCGGTCCATCGTCTTCCCCACCTTCTCGCTGCACCCCGACAACGACGGCCTGGCCCGGGCTGTGGACGCCCGACCGGAGCGGTTCATCGGCTTCGCCTGGCTCAACCCCCACGACGGGGAACTGGCCATCCAGGAACTGGAGCGCCTGGTGCTGGACCACGGCTTCCGGGGCCTGAAGTTGCACCCGCTCCTGCACGCCTTCCGCGCCAACGACGAGGCGGTGGTGGGCAACCTGGTCCAGCGAGCCGGGGAGATGGAGGTGCCGGTCCTCGTCCATTCGGGGCATGCGCCTTTCTCCCTGCCCTGGCAGGTGGCGGACCTGGCGCGGCGGCACCCCTCCACGGTGGTCATCATGGCCCACATGGGCGGGCAGTTCACCTACTTTGACGACGCCATTGAACTGGCGGCCACCATCCCCAACTTGTACCTGGACACCACCAACGTGATGATGCACCACAAGATCCGGGAGGCGGTGGAGCGGGCCGGGGCGGACAAGGTCCTCTTCGGCTCCGATGCCCCGCACATCCACCCCAGGGTGCAGATAGAGGCCATCCGCTGCGCGAAACTCGCCCCGGAGGATGAGGCGCTGGTCCTGGGGGAGAACGCCCGGCGTCTGACGGGGACGTGAAGTTTGCCTGCACCCAGGAAGGAGGGGAGGGCCGCGGCCCCGGGAGCGGGCTTGCGGCCCTCCACCGCGTCAGGCCCCCAGGAGCGAGGCCTCCAGCGCCTCGCCCAGGGTGCGGACGGGGAGGACTTCTATCTCCACCGCCGGGCGCTCCCGCCCCCGCAGCGGCGGGACCAAACACCGCCGGAAGCCCAGTTTCTGGGCCTCCCGCAGGCGGCGTTCCAATTGGCCCACGCTCCGCAGTTCCCCGCTCAGGCCCACCTCGCCCACCACCGCCAGGTCCGCCGCCACCGGCCGGTTGCGGTAACTGGAAGCGATGGCCACCGCCACGGCCAGGTCCGCGGCCGGCTCGCTGATGCGCAGGCCCCCCACCACGTTCACGAAGACATCCTGGTTGGAGAGGTTCAGCCCCACCCGCTTGCTGAGGACCGCCACCAGGAGGAGCAGGCGGCCGAAGTCCACCCCGTTGGCCGTGCGGCGGGGCTGGGCGAAGGGCGAGGGGCTGGTGAGGGCCTGCACCTCCACCAGGAGCGGCCGCGTCCCTTCCATCGTCACGGCGATGGCCGAGCCCGAGGCGTTGGGCAGCCGCTCCGCCAGGAAGGCCTCGGAGGGGTTCTGCACCTCCTGGAGGCCCTGCTCCGTCATCTCAAAGACGCCCACCTCGTCCGTGGAGCCGAAGCGGTTCTTCACGCTCCGCAGGAGGCGGTAGGCGTGGAAGCGCTCGCCCTCCAGATAGAGGACGGTATCCACGATGTGCTCCAGGACGCGCGGCCCGGCGATGGCCCCAGTCTTGGTCACGTGGCCCACGAGGAAAATCGGCACCCCCGTGGCCTTGGCCAGCCGCAGGAGCGCTGCGGCGCACTCCCGCACCTGGCTCACGCTCCCCGGGGCCGACTCCAGGTCGTCCAGGTAGACGGACTGGATGGAGTCCACCACGGCCAGCCTGGGCTGGAGCCGCTCTATGTGGCCCATGATCTGGCGGAGGTTGATCTCGGCCAGGACGTAGAGGTTGGGGTCCCGGATGCCCAGGCGCTCGGCCCGCATGCGGATCTGGCGGGCCGACTCCTCGCCGGAGACATAGAGGACGCTCCCCCCCATCTGGGCCACCAGGGCCGAGGTCTGCAGGAGGAGGGTGGACTTGCCGATGCCCGGGTCGCCCCCCAGGAGCACCGCCGAACCCGGCACAATGCCGCCCCCCAGGACCCGGTTGAACTCCTCCAGGGGGAGGCGCAGGCGCTCAAAGGCCTCCATCTCAATCTCCGGGAGGGGCGTGGCTTCGCTGGTGGGGGCCAGGGGCTGCCGCGCCTCGGGCCGGGGGCGCGTCTCCACCACTGTCTCCACCAGGGTGTTCCACTCGCCACAGTCGGGGCAGCGCCCTTCCCACCGCAGGTGGACGGCGCCGCAGTTCTGGCAGACGTAGCGGGTGCGGGGTTTGGTCACCCTTCTCCCTCCTCTCCCGCGCTGGGCTCTCTGGCGGAGCCGTACAGCGCGCACAGCCGCTCCCGGGAGATCCAGATCTGGATCCGCTCCAGGCGGAAGAAGTCCTTGCGCCGCAGGCTGCCCGGGTTGTAGGTCCAGATGAGCGCCCAGGCATAGCCGTTCTCCCAGAAAGCGGCGAACCGCTCCCAAAGGGAGCGGGGCCTGGGAAGGCGCAGGACGTCAAAGCCCGCCCGCTGGAACAGGCGGACCCAGGGAAACTCGTCGCGGGGGAGCACCACCGATTCGCCCCGGAAGGCCCGCACATCCCGCAGGCGCGGCTCTCCATCCAGGGTCTGGGCCAGGGCCTCCAGGGACCGCTTCCAGAGCCGCCAGGTGTGGATGGCCCAGGCCAGGTCCGGCCCTTCGGGCGGCATTTTCGGCAGGTGCTCGTTCCACAGGTGCAGCTCCCCCACGGGTTCCCCCGGCTGGACCTCCGTGCCATCGGAAAGGCGCATGGGGGCATGGGCGCGCCCCTGTCCGACCCGCAGGATGCAATCCGGGTCCTCGCTGATGCGCCAGATGCCGTACCCTCGGGAGACCAGGGCGTCCAACCCCCGCAGGGCCAGGCGCGCCAAGCCCTCCCCTACCCCCTGGCCGGGCATGGCTCACCGCCTTCCCCAGGCGATGAGGAAGACCCCCAGGGCGGCCAGGGCCACGCCAACCCACTGGGTCGGGGTGATCTCCTCCCGGAGGATCCAGCGGGCCCCAACCACCTCCACCAGGATCAGCCCCAGCCCGGCGTTGAGGCCGTACCCCACGTGGAGCGGCAGGTACCGCAGCGCCCCGGTCAGGGAAAGGACGCCCAGGGAGCCGGCCAGGTTCCCCACCACCTGCCACTTGAGGAACCCTGGCCAGCCGGGGCTCAGGGCCGAGAGTTTGAAACTGATGTTGCTTGTGACGACGAACGTCAGGTTGAGAACCACGAGTGCCAGGACCACCAAGCGGTTCATGGAACGCCTCCGTCGCCCCACCCCCAGCCCTGCAGGGCTGGGGAGATGGCGTCCTTTTCCCCTGGGCGTGGACCTCGCCCTTTCCCCCAGCAGGGAGGGGGCGGGGTCCTACTCCTCCGAGAGGGGCGGTGCCTGTCGCCCGACCCACCAGAGCACGAGAAGCGTGACCAGCCCCAGGCCTATAAGGGCCAGGAATTTGAAAAGGCGCGAGGAAACCCCCAGGGCGAACAGCCCGAACGCCCCGCACAGGAGCCAGTACCCCAGGACGATCTGCCGTTGCGAGAACCCCAGGTCCAGCAGGCGGAAGTGCAGGTGGCGGCGGTCCGCCGTGCCCGGGGATGTGCCAGCCCGCCACCGCTGCCAGATGAGCCAGGCCACGTCCAGGATGGGGACGAGGAGCATGAGGAGCATGGTGGCCATGCGGGCCCCGGCGATGATCCCCAGCGCGGCCAGGGCGAAGCCGAGGAAATAGGATCCGTTGCTCCCCATGAAGACCCGCGCCGGGTGGAAGTTGTACGGGAGGAAGCCCACCGTCGCCCCCAGGAGGGCCAGGGGCAGGAGCGCCACGCTCCACTGCCCTTCCCGCGCCATGTGGAGGGTGAGGATGGCCGAGACGATGGCCCCCACGCCCGCTGCCAACCCGTCCAGACCGTCCAGGAAGTTCACTGTGTTCATCATCCCCATGACCCAGAAGACGGTGAGCGCGGCCGTGACGGCCCAGGGGAAGACCACCAGGCGGTCGGTGAAGGGGTTCATCACCCGCTCAATGAAGATGAGGGTGGCGATGGCGATGCACGCACAGAGGAACTGGGCCAGGTACTGGGGCCAGGCCGGGAGTTCGTAACGGTCGTCGGTCAGGCCGAAGAGGAAGGCCACCGTGCTCCCCAGCACCAGACCCACCAGGCGGGTCATCTCGTTGGGGTCCAAGGAAGGGGGCACCCAGGACGGGGGGAGGACCTGCAGCGTGAGGATGGCAGCGAGGAAGGGGACGAAAAGGCCGATCCCCCCCAGGCGCGAGATGAGGCCCCGGTGCCGTCGCCGCCCCCCGGGCCGGGCCACGATCCCCAGCCGCGTCCCCAGCCAGGCCCCGAAGGGGGTGAGGAGCAGGCTCAGGGCCAGGGCCACCCCGAACGCGCAGGCGTAGGCGCGCCAGGCCATCTCACCCTCCCGAGGGGGGCTCCTCCTCAGGCGGCAGGAACCGGTTGAGGGCGACACCGGCCTCCAGCAGGAAGGTCCGCCCCAGGTCGTCGGGGTACTCGCCCGCGTAGACCACGCGCTTGATCCCAGCGTTGATGATCATCTTGGCGCAGGTCTGGCAGGGCTGGTGGGTCACGTAGATGGTCCCTCCGGCCACCGAGATGCCGTGGTACGCCGCCTGGATGATGGCGTTCTGCTCCGCGTGGACGGCCCGCACGCAGTGGCCGTCCACGATGATGCACCCCACGTCGGTGCAGTGGGGCAGGCCCATGGGCGCCCCGTTGTAGCCGGTGGTGAGGATGCGGCGGTCCCGGACGATGATGGCCCCCACCTGGGCCCGTGGGCAGGTGCTGCGGCGCGCCACCTGCTGGGCGATCTCCATGAAGTACTGGTCCCACGAAGGTCGGCTCATGGTGTACTCCTCAAGCCCTGGCAAGGCCTCTCTCAAAGCGAATCTGTGCCCTCTGCTCCCGAAATCCGTGGACCGGGGTTCCCCCAGTCCCCTCACCGCACCCGGATGGCGGCGTCGGCCGGCATGCCCGCCTTCAGGCTGCCATCCGGGTTGGGGATGCGCACCTTCACGGCGAAGACCGTCTTCGCCCGCTCCTCCGCCGTCTGCACGTTGCGCGGGGTGAACTCGGCTTCCTGGGAGATGTAGGCCACCTTGCCCAGGAAGACCCGCCCCGGGAAGGAATCCACCGTGACCTCTGCCTCCTGGCCCACCCGGACCCAGCCGATCTGGGCCTCGGGCACGTAGACCACCAGGTCCACCACGTCCAGATCCGCCAGGATGCAGACCGTGCTCCCGGGCAGCGCGACCTCCCCGGCTCTGACCAGCAGCCTGGAGACCACGCCGCCCACAGGGGCGCGGAGGGTCTGCTTGGCCACCTGAACCCTGGCCAGTTCCACCGCGGCCTCGGCCTGCTCCACCTGGGCGGCGGCCATCTCCACCTCCTCGGGGCGTGGCCCTGCCTTCGCCAGGGCCAGCCCTGCCTCGGCCACCTGCACCCCTGCCCGGGCTACACGGGCCTGGGCCTCGGCCGCCTTCACCTGAACCTCCAACGCGAGGGGGTTCTCCCGGACCTGCAGGAGGAGGCGCAGGGTGGCTTGGGCAGCCGCAAGGCGCGCTTCGGCGGCCTCCACCTGGGCCTGGGCCGCCTGTACCCGCTCCGACTCAATGCGGTAGCGCTCCTTCCCCTCCAGCGAACCGTCGTTCTGGTAGCGGTCCCGCACGATCTCCGCCGCTTTGAGGCGCGCCCGTGCCGCGTCCACCTCCTCCCGGGCCAGGGCCACCTGAGTGCGGGCCTCGTCGATCTGGGCGTCCAGGTCCTGGGGGGTCTCGCGGATGGCACGGGCGTTCCACCAGGCGGCGAGCGCGCCCTCGTACTGGGCCTGGGCCTGGGCGAGGGCTGCTTCCGCCCGGCGGACCACCGTCTCCCGCGGGCCCGCCGACACCGCCTCCAGGTTGGCCCGGGCCGCTTCCAGCGTGGCCAGGGCCTGCCCCAGTTGGGCCAAAAGGACCGATTCGTCCAGGCGGACGAGGACCTGGCCCGCCTCCACCCTCTGCCCTTCCTCCACCAGGACCTCCATCACCCTGCCGCCGATCTCCGGGGCCACGAACACCTCCTCCGCTTCAATGGTCCCGGAGACCTGGAGGACCCCCTCTGCCTCCGCCGGGGCCGCGGCCAGCCCCAGGCGTTCGGCCAGGGAACGGGCCTGCCCTCCAGAGCATCCACCGAGGCTCCAGGTCAAAGCGGCCATCCCCAGGATCGCCACCCCCACCAGGACAAGGCGGACGGTTCTTGTGCCCATGTTCCCTCCTCCCTTGGCCTCAGGGCGTGGACCCGGTGCGGATGACGGCGTCGGCCGGCATGCCCGGCTTCAGCAAGTGCTCCGGATTGGGGATCTCCACCTTCACACCGAAGACCATGTGGACCCGCTCCTCGCGCGTCTGCACATTCTTGGGGGTGAACTCCGCTTCGGTGGCGATGTGGACGACCTTCCCCTCAAAGGTGCGCCCGGGGAAAGAATCCACCGTCACCACTACCGGCTGCCCCAGGTGCACCAGGCCCAGGTCCCGCTCCGCCACGTAGACCGTCAGGTAGACGGTGTCCAACTGGGCGAGCCGGAAGAGGAGCGCCCCGGGCGTCACCGCCTCCCCCCGGTGGACCAGGCGCTCCAGGACCAGGGCGTCGGACGGGGCGAGGATTTCCGCCTTGGCCCGCTGGGCCTCCAGGACCTGGACCAAGGCCTCGGCCTCCCGCACCTGGGCCCTGGCCACTTCTTTCTGCTCCGCTGTGGCCCCTTCTTTGAGGGCCTCCAGCGCGGCCTGGGCTTCCCTCACGGCAGCCTCGGCCACCCGCATGTTGGCCTCTGCCGCGGCGACCTGGGCTTCCAGGACGAGGGGGTCCTCCTTCTGGCCCACGAGGTTGCTCAAAGAGCGGGCATACCCCTCCAAGGCGGTCTTGGCTGCGTCCAGGCCTTTCCACATCTCCCACGCCCGCTGGCTGGCCAGGTTCCACTGGTAGCGCGCCTCCTCCAGTTTGTAGGGTGGGGCGTTGACGTGGGTCTTGGTGTAGCCTCCGCCGGGGTCGGGGATGAGGATATCGTACCCTTCCTCCA
>JBMFPD010000076.1:0-12417 GCA_049969295.1 Anaerolineae bacterium
GGCTTCCCCTGGGGCGAGCGACGTGCCGCGCCAGACCAGGTAGGTCCGTTCGGCCCCCACCGTGCCGGTGAACTCCAGGTCGCTCTCCACGTCCACGCCGACCTGGGGGACCATCAGGTTCACCTGGACGACGGGGTAGGCGTACGACCGCGTGAGGTCCAGGCCCTTCTCCGGGTCGTAGGGCAGGAGGTAGTCTACGATATGCTGGGCGATGGCCTCCCCCGGCGGGACCGGTGCGGTGTCCCAGAGGATGTCGCCCTCCCGCACGAACTGGCCGCCAGGGGGCGCGTCGTCCACCGCTACATCCATGGCTCCGGGGGGCAGCAGGAACTGGAGGGTGCGGCCCTGCGCGTCCCCTACAAAAGTTTCCTGCCCCTTGTTGCTGATGACGTAAAGTTCTGCCACATGCACCGCGCCTTCGGCGAACTCCACGATGAAGTGCCCCCGGGCGATGCGGATCTCGTCCGGGCTCGCCGTGGTCTCGTAGACCTGGAGCAGGGTCGTCGCCTCCGGCTGCTCATCCGTGAGACGCAGGAGGTCCGAGGTGTAGCGGACGCCCCTGTACTCCGTGCTCACCCAGAAGACCTTCCCCGCATCGTACGCCACGGAGAACTGGAAGGCTCCATTCGGGCCGGTGACGGCCTGCCCTGCTTCTTCCTCTTTCATCTCGCTGAAGGCATGGAGGACGACCGCAACGCCCTCTACGGGCTGCCCCGTGGTCAGGTTCTCCACCCGGCCGCCGATGCGCCCCTCGCCTGCCCACACAGGGGCTACCGTACCCAGGAGCAGGGCCAGGCACACTGCGAGGCCCCACCAGACCCTCTGCCTCATCCCTCCACGCTCCCCAGGGGGCTGCCGCACTGCACGCAGAAGCGGTCCCCCTCTTCGTAGGGTGTGCCGCAGCGGGGGCAGGCCCGGGCCAGGGGCGCGCCGCACTGGCGGCAGAAGCGGTCGCCAGGCCGCGCCAGCGCGCCGCAGCGGGGGCAGGTCCTGCTCGTCTCCCCGCGGGGCGCGGCCGGGGCCTTCCGCCGGCGGGCCTGCACGGCCTCCTCAATCCATGCGTCCACATCCTCCACCCCCGACCCAGTGGGCGCGCCGCGGCCCCGCGGCCGCAGGAGGGGATACCCCAGGGCCGCCACCACGCCCACGAACATGAGGCCGATCGCAAACCAGGTCCAGAGCATGGGTCACCCTTCCTCCGCCAGCGCCTCTCGGCGGCCCCTCACTTCCACCGGAACAGGCTCCTTGCCCCTCTCCGGCCAGAGGCTCACCAGGGCCCCCGCGAGGAGCACGAACCCGCCAACCCAGATCCACCACACCATCTGCGCCACCTGGACCTGGAGGGTGGCCATGCCGTCGTCCTGGAGGGCAGCGAGGACCACGTACAGGTCCTCCCTCCATGAAGAGCGCAGGGCCACCTCCGTGACCACCTGGCCCATGTTCCAGTAGAAGTTCCGCTCCGGCGTGAGGGTCCCAAGGGCCTTCCCCTCGTGGGAGACGGCCAGTTCCACCGCCGTGCGCTGCTTGGCCTGGTCCATGCCCCGGAGGGGCTGCACGTAGCGGAGCGTGTAACCGGAGACGGAGACCTCCTCCCCTGGGAGGAGCACGACCTGATGCTCCGTCTTGTAGACCGAGGAGCCGACAATCCCCACGGTCATGAGGAGGACCCCCAGGTGGACCAGGTGCGCGCCCAGGCGACGGCGGTCCACCCGGTGGCGGCCCTTCCCCTCCCGCCGGATGGCCAAGGCCCGCAGGAGGTCCCAGAGGACCGTGCCTGCGGCGAACCCGGCAGCGGTGAACCCCACCAGGGGCACGGCCTCGCGGGCCCCCAGGGCCAGGGCCGCCCCCAGGGACAGGGCTGCGCCCGCCCCTCCTGGCCAGAGGCGCGCCAGGAGGGGCCGGCCTTCGGTGCGCCGCCACAGGAGCGCCGGGCACACCCCCAGCAGCAGGAGGAGCAGGAGGGCCAACGGTCCGAAGACCCGGTTGTAGAAGGAGGCATCCAGAGCCACTTCCTGGCCGCGCAGGAGTTCCACCAGGGCCGGGTAGACCGTGCCCAGGAACACTGCCGCTCCCAGGCCCACGAACAGGAGCACGGTGAAGAGGAAGCCGCCCTCTCGGGAGACCAGGCTCTCCACCACGTCCGACGCGTCCAGGTCACGCCGGTGCCGGACGAGGAGCCAGGCCGTCAGGGCAAGGCTCCCGACGATGAAGGCGGCGAACACCCACGCCTCCGCAGAGCCCCCGAAAGCGTGGACCGACTGGATCACCCCGGAGCGGGTCACGAAGGTGGCGAAGAGGCAGAGGACGAAACTGGAGGCGATGAGGGCCGCGTTCCAGACGAGGAAGCCTCCCCGCCGCTCCTGGACGATGCCCGCGTGCAGCGCGGCGGTGGCCACCAGCCACGGCACCAGCGAGGAGTTCTCCACCGGGTCCCAGCCCCAGTAGCCGCCCCAGCCCAGTTCCTGGTAGGCCCACCAGCCGCCGATGACGATGCCCACGCCCAGGAAGAGCCAGGCCACCAGGAGCCACGGCCGGACCTCCCGGACCCACTGCCGGGTGAAGCGGCCTTTCACCAGGGCCGCCACGACCAGGGCGAAGGGGACGGTGAACCCGGCGTACCCCACGAAGACCACCGGCGGGTGGAGGACCATGCCGATGTTCTGCAGGAGGGGGTTGAGGCCGAACCCCTCTGCCTGCGGGACGGCCAGGCGGGCAAAGGGGTTGGAGAAGGCCAGGAGGACCAGCGCGAAGAGCGCTTCCGTGGCTGAGATCACCGCCAGGGCCACCGGCTTGAGGTCCTGGAGGAAGGCGCGGCGGCTCGTGAGCAGGGTGAGGGCGAAGATGCCCAGGAGCCACAGCCACAGGAGCAGGGAACCTTCCTGGCCGGCCCAGAAGGCCGAGAGGTTGTAGAGCGCCGGCTGGAAGGTGCTGGTGTGCTGGTACACGTAGCGGATGGAGAAATCCCGCCGCTCCAGGAGGTAGAGGAGGGCTCCCGAGGCCACCGTCGCCAGGGCCGCCGACGTCCACACCGCGTTGTGTGCGCTCTCCAGGAGTTCGGGGGCGCGGTGCCGCTCGCCCAGGAGGTAGGCGAAGGCAGCGTACAGGGAGGTCACCAGGGTGAGGAGGATGGCCGCGTAGCCGATGTCCGCCATGGTGCGCCTTACCTCCCCTGGGCCTCGGCTGTCGCCGCTTCCTCATACTTGGAGGGGCACTTGAGGAGGAGGTTGGTGGCCTCAAAGGTGCCGTCGGGCCGGTAGCGGCCCTCCACCACCGCTTCCGCTCCGCCCTGGAACATGTCCGGCCGCACGCCCTTGTAGACCACGGGCAGCCGCCCGGAGGCGTCCACCAGGTCAAAGGTGAGGAGCAGGTTGCGGGCATCGTACTGGATGCTTGCGCCATCCACCACGCCCGCCACCCGCACGTTCCGATCGTGCAGCGAGGCGCCCTGGGCCTTCAGTTCCTCCACCGTGAGGTAGTAGGCCGTGGAGCCCCCAATGCTGGAGGCGATGAGGTAGACCACCACGGCCACGACGACCAGCCCTCCGATGAGGAACTTCCGCCGCAGCCCCCGGGCCTTCTTCAGTTGCACGTCGTCATCCGTACACGCCGGTCCCTGCACTGCCAAGTCCATTCCTCCTCTGAGATGCCCTCTACCCGTAGGGGGCACCTGCGCACTATACCACAGAGGGCATGGCCCGGCAAGTCACGGCGCGGGCCGATGCCTCCAACCCTTTACGGAGAGCCCTTGCGCCGTGCCCCGCACTGGGGGCAGAAGCGGTCCTTGGGTCCCAGTTCCGTGCCGCACTGGTGGCAGAAGCGGGCCGGCGGGCTGGGCGCAGCACGCGGGGCAGCGCTGGGCCCCTGCTTGCGGCGAGGGGCTCGGCGCCGCGGCCGGGGGCGCGGCGCGGGCCCCGCGGCCCTCTGGCGCGGGCGCAGCCATCCAAAGTAGACCGCCGCCAACACCCCTCCGGCCGCGGCCACGGCCAGCCCCGCCACCACCCACCCCGATACGCCGCCGGGCTGTCCACGCGGCACATCTTCGTACGGCGAGGTGCCGGGGGTGGGGAGGCCCAGGATCTCTGCGCTCAGGCGGGGGTCCACCTTCCGGTACTCCACCCGGAAGGTCAGGGGCTGGCCCGCCTCGGCCGCTCCCACGACCCACCGGCGCACCTTGAGGCCGCTCCCCAGGGGGTCGTCGGCAAGAGCGCCTTCCGGCTCCGTGGCAAAGCCCTCCGCCCCGGCTGGCTCCTGGGCCTCCAGGGCCAGCAGCCCCACCCGGTAGACGGCCGGGTAGGTGAAGGTGTAGGTCCTCGCCTCCCCTTCCGCCTGGAGTGCGCCATCGTAGTACTCAAACTGGAAGGCGGGGTAGGGTGTGGTGTACGTCACTTCCAGCACCGTGCCCAGGTCCTGCACCGAGGGTTTGTAGTAGTGGAACGCGCCCTGGGCATCTACCCCCGCCGTGCCGCCCAGGCTGGCCATCGTCTTGGGGACGCGGAAGCGGAGTATGGCCGGCAAGGGGGTTCCCGCGGTCACAGTCCCCCGGTAGATGACCAGAACGCCCTCCCGGTCGTACTCTGGCCAGAGGGAAACCGTCAAGGTGTCCAGGCCCAAGGGTTCCTGGGCCTGGACCTGGCCGGCCCATCGCCCCAGGCCCAGCAGCGCCCCGCAGAGCAGGGCCAGGAAGATCCCGCGCCAGTTCCAGACGCGCATGGTGCCCCCTTTACAAAGGATGTGCATAGCCTACCTGTACAAGAGGTGAGGCATTATACCTGTGGAGCAGGCTAAAGGCAAATCGGTGCCAGGGAGGTTGCGGGAGCGAGGGACAAAGGGGGCGTGAAGGACGACGCACGCGTCGCTACCACTGCGACACCCCCTTGACACAGGGCCAGAACCGGCATACACTGTATGTAGAAGTCCAGAAGCGGAGGGGGAGTCCGTCATGCAGGGCCGGATGACGCGGCGAGAGTTCCTGCGATGGGCCGGTCGTGCAGGGGCTGCCCTGGCCCTGGGCGCAGCCGCGGGCTGCGGCGCGGCCCCTTCCACACCGGCACCGGGGCGCACGGCAGGCAGCGCCGACCGCTTCGTCCGGGAGGCGCTCCACTACCTGGGCATGGAGGAGTCGCTGGACTGCACCTCCTGCCACCAGCCAGAGGAGCCCAGCCGGGTCCTCTACTGCCATGTGTCCCACGGACAGGACTACGTCCAGTGCACCCTGTGCCCCCGGGAGTGCATCATCTCCGAGGGGGCACGCGGAGAGTGCGGCGTGCGGGAGAACCGCGGTGGCCGCCTGCACACGGTGGTCTACGGGAGGGCCTGCGCCCTCAACAACGACCCCATTGAGAAGAAGCCCTTCTTCCACTTCCTGCCTGGCTCCTATGCCCTCTCCCTGGCCACCGCGGGGTGCAACCTCCACTGCCTCTACTGCCAGAACTGGTCCATCTCCCAGGCGCGGCCCGAAGAGGTCCAGAACCAGACCCTGATGCCAGAGGACCTGGTGGCCTACGCCGCGCGCCTGGGCAGCCAGAGCATCGCCTACACCTACACAGAGCCGGTGGTCTTCCTGGAGTACGTCCTGGGCACGGCGCGCCTGGCCCGGGAGCGGGGGATCCGCAACGTGGTGGTGAGCGCCGGGTACATCCAGGAAGAGCCCCTCCGGACCCTGTGCCGCCACGTGGACGCCATCAAGATAGACCTCAAAGCCATCACCGAGGAGTTCTACCGCAGGGTCTGCAGTGCCACCCTGGCCCCCGTGCTCCACGCGCTCAAGGTGATCCGGGAAAGCGGCATCCACCTGGAGATCGTGCACCTGGTGGTGCCCACCTTGAACGACACCTCCGAGGAGTTCCGCCGCCTGGCGCGGTGGGTGGTGGAGGAACTGGGGCCGGACGTGCCGCTGCACTTCAGCCGCTTCTACCCCATGTACCGGCTGACAAACCTCCCACCCACCCCGGTGGAGACCCTGGAGCGGGCCCGCTCCATCGCCCTGGACGAGGGGGTGAAGTTCGCCTACATCGGCAACGTCCCCGGGCACGACGGTGAGAATACCTACTGCCCCCGCTGTGGCCTGCTCCTCATCCAGCGGGTCGGGTACGCCATCCAGAAGTTCCGCCTGGAGGAGGGGCGCTGCCCTCAGTGCGGCGAGGCCATCCCCGGGGTCTGGTCGTGAGACGGCCGAAGGGCGCTGGCACGCCCCATGCAGCCCTGGAGGGAAGGCAGGCTCCCACGAGGGGTGAAGGAGGACAGGGGACATGATCTCCCGTGAAGAGGTGAGGGATATCCTCGCCCGTGTGGACCTCTTCCGAGACCTGGACGAGCGTGACCTCCGGGCCCTGGCCACCTATGTCCAGGAAGAGCCCCACATCGCCGGGGACGTGATCTGGGAACAGGGCGACCTGGGGACCACCTTCTACGTGGTCCTCTCGGGGGAGGTCGGGGCCAAGGTGGTGGACGAGGCCGGGGTGGAGCGGCTGGACCGCGTCCTGAAGGAAGGGGACTGGTTCGGCGAGACCTCCCTCCTCACTGGCGAGACCCACGAGGCGACCATGGAAGCCCTGACCGACTGCCTCCTCCTGAGCCTCCGGAAGGAGGACTTTGACGCCTGGGCTGCCAAGCACAGGGCGGCAGTGCAGCGGTTGCGCATGCGCCCTGACGTGCGGCAGAAGTACGAGGCCCCCCACTTCCGCTGGCTGGAGCCAGGCGAGGTGCCGACCCTCTTCTGCCGCCGGCACCCGGTGCACATGCTCCTGCACCTTCCCCTCCCCCTGGGGGTCTTCGGAGTGGGGTATGTGGTGGCCCTGGCCGGCGGAGGGGATGGCCTGGGGCGGTTCCTCCTGGCCCTGGGGCTGGCCACCGCCCTTGCTGGGGCCCTCTGGACCCTCTGGACCGTGCTGGACTGGCGCAACGACTTCTTCATGGTCACCAACCGCCGCGTGGTTCAGTTGGAGAAAGTCCTCCTCATCAGCGAGGTGCGCGCTGAGGCGGGCCTGGAGCAGATCCAGGATGTGCGGACGTCGGCCCCGAACGCCTTCCAGCGGATGCTGGGGGTGGGGACCGTACGCCTGGAGACGGCCGGCGCCACCGGCCAGATCCAGTTTGACTTCGTGGCGGACCCCGAGGCGGTCAAGGAAGAGATCTTCCGCCAGAGGAGCCGCGCCCTGGCGCGCCGGCGGGCGGCGATGCGGGGCGAGATCCGCCGGGAACTGCGGCGTCGCCTGGGTCTGGAGGAAGAAGCGCCCCCTGAGGGGGAAGAGGTCCCTGCCCCCGCCAGGCCCGCGGCAGAGGCCCCCCGCAAGCAGCGTCTCTCCTGGAGAGGGGTGCGGGCGCTCGTGCGCCACTTTGTGCCCCGCTTCCGCGAAGAGGAAAACGGCGTGGTCACCTGGCGCAAGCACTGGCTGATCCTCCTGCGCAAGACCATCGTCCAGGTGATGGTGATGGTCGGCCTGCTCGTAGCGGGGGGGATCCTTCCCTGGATGGGGGTGTTGAGCATCCTCATGGTTGTCGTCTGGCTGGGGATGCTCTTCGCACTCTGGTACATGTACCAGGACTGGCGCAACGACATCTACCAGGTGGCTGGCACCCGCATCGTGGACATGACCCAGCGCCCCCTGTGGGGCCGCAAGACCCGCAAGGAGGGTGAACTGGCCAACATCCAGAACGTCACTTACCGCATCAAGGGGCCTATCCAGGCCTTCTTCAACGTGGGGGACGTCATCATTGAGACCGCCGGTCGCACGGAGAACTTCCAGTTCGTGGGGGTGTACAACCCCAAGGAGGTCGCCAACGAGATCTGGCGGCGGCTGGCCCACTTCCGCCGCGAACAGGAACGCCGGGAGCAGATGGGCCAGCGCCAGACCCTGGGCGACTGGTTTGAGGAATACGCCCGGCTGACGGGCGGGACGAGGCAGAAGCCAGGCGCGGGGTAGGGGGAAGAACGCGGAGGCCCGCTGCCCAGACCTGGCAGCGGGCCTGCTCTCATATGCAGGGCGATCAGGCGCGCCCCCTGCGGCGCCGGATGAGGTGGCGGATGAGGAGGACCAGGAGGGCCGTCGGCGCAGCGATGAGGATCAGGATGGGCAGGAGGAAGACCACCAGCCAGATGACGGCGTCCACCAGCCACTGCAGCGCCTTCACCAGGGAGCGGCTCGCCTCCCGCAGGGTCACCAGGGGCTTCCAGCCGGGCTCCACCACGGGGGTGCTGAGGACGTGGGGGGCGATGCTCAGTTCCACCGTGGCGAAGTCCACCCGCCGCTCCAGGTACTGCATGCGCCCTTTCAACTGCTCAATCTGGCCCCGGATCTCCGTCAGTTCCCGGTAGACCGCCAGGACGTCCTCCGCCTTCTGGGTGCGCTCCCGCACCTCCGTCAGCAGCTGCTGGAGTTCCTTCTCGGTGAGTTCCAGGTTGCGGAGGCGCGCCTGGAGGTCCACGTACTCCTCGGTGACGTCCTCGCCCTGGGTGCTCTCCCGCTCCACCTCCACAGCCAGGGCCTTGAGGTGTGTCAGGGCCTCGTCAAACCGCTCGGCCGGCACCCGCAGGACCATCGTGGCATAGAGGCGCTCCCCCTGTTTGTACATCTGGGACGAGGCCACGTAACCCCCGAGGCCCTCCACCAAGGCCTTGGCCTCCTGGACGGCCTGGGCCGTATCTTTAACGGTGATGGAGAGTTGCGCCGTGCGGATGAGCATCCGCTCCTCTGCCCCGGCCGCTGGGGGCATAGGGATGGGGGCCGGGGTGGGCGCGGGAAGCCCCGCCACCGGTGCTCTGGCCCGTTCTCCTTCCACAGGCTTCTCCACCACCACCGTCGCTACCACAGGGGGGACCACCTGGGGTTGAGCGGCCCTGGGGGCGCAGCCCGAAAGGGCCAGGGTGGCGGCAAGGAAAACGAGGGCCAATCCGTTCAGGGCGCGTGCGCGGTTTCTCATGTGCCTCTCCTTTTCTGTGCCAGCGGGGTCTCAGGGGCAGGCCCTTGTGCCTGCCCAGGGCACCCACAAGGGGTGCTCATAGTGGTAGACGCCCGCAGCACGGGCGGAGTTCCCTACCAGCCATAACTCAGCCGCGCGATGAGGCGCGGTGGCAGGTTCCACTGGAGCATGGCCTCCTGGGTGCGCTCCACGGGGTAGGGGACACGGCGGAACTGGACTTCCAGCGCCTCCAGGTCCAGGAGGGCGTAACTGGCGCGCGGGTCGCCGTCCCGCGGCTGGCCCACGCTCCCCGGGTTGACGATGAACCTCCCCTCCGCCAGGGAGATGGGCCCGTCCAGGGACGGGGCCAGGGCGAGGGTCTCCTCCGGGGCATCCGCCTCTTCGAAAATGATGGGGATGTGGGTGTGCCCCACCAGGCAGAAGGGGGTCTGGAAGTGGGGGAAGTTGGCCGCGGCCAGGCCCGGGTAGAGGATGTACTCCCAGATGGGCTGGCGGGGGCTGCCGTGGACGAGGAGGAAGGCCCCCTCCTGGTGGGATTCGGGCAGGGAGGCGAGGTAGGCGCGGTTCTCGTAGGTGAGGCGGGCCATGGTCCACTCACAGGCCCTCCGCGCGTCCGGGTTGAACTCCTCCAGAGGGACGCGGCCCAGGCTCGCCCAGTCGTGGTTGCCGGCAATGCACAGGAGCGGCTTGGGCTGTTGCCGCAGGACTTCAATGCACTCGTTGGGGTGGGGGCCGTAGCCTACCAAGTCTCCCAGGCACCAGATGGCTTCGTAGGGGAACTTCCCCGCATCTTCCAGGACCGCTTCCAGAGCCATCAGGTTGGCGTGGATGTCGGAAATCAGGAGAACCTTCATGCGGGTATGCCTTCGGCTCGTCTCGGGCTTTCCGCCCGGTGCGTCCTTCCACCGCTGGACAGGCTGACCATGCCGTGCTATGATAGCATAAATCGGCAAATTGTCCAGTTGCCAGAGATGATCACAAGGGGCGGCGCGGTGGAGCGCAGTGCGGGCCCGCCACGGGCGTTTGGCAGGCCGGGGGGAATGTGTTACAATCTCCCTGCGGACCGATGCCCGGAGGCCAGGCCCTTCGGGCTTTCAACGAAAGGATAGACAGGTGGACAAGAACAACGTGTTCCTGGGGATGGCCCTGGTGATGGCCATCCTGGCAGCAGGGGCCTGCGCGACGCCGAGCCCCACACCCACCCCCGAGCCAACGGCCACCTCCACACCCGTGGCTCCCGCCGCCGTCCCCACTGCCCAGGAGGTTGGCGGACCGGAAGTCGCTCTGGCCCACGTCGTGCGGCCCTCTGAGGAGGTCCTGGCCACGGTGAATGGCAAACCGGTGGTCTGGGCCGACTACGAACCGGAACTGGTGCGCACCCTCCACATGGTGACCATCCAGTACGCTGTGGATTGGAACGACGAGGCCAACCTGGCTTTCCTGCCCTCCCTCCAGGAGGGGGCCCTGCGCCAGGTGGCCGCCCGCACCCTGATGCGCCAACTGGCAGAGCGGGAAGGGGTCACAGCCGCCCCGGACGCGCTGGAAGCAGCCGTGGAGAAGGAGCGGGCTTCCATCCTCAATGCCGGCATGTACGCTGCCTGGGAGGATTTCCTGAAGGAGTACGGCCTCAGCGAGGCCTATTTCCGCCGCCTGGTGGAGGATAGCCTGCTGGTGGATGGCCTGCAGGAGAAACTGGCCCCGGCCCGAGAGGTGGAGCAGGCTCACGTCCGCCACATCCTGGTGGATTCCGAGGAGAAGGCCCAGGAGGTACTGGCCAAACTCAAGGCCGGGGGCGACTTCGCCGCCCTGGCCGCCGAGTACTCCACCGATCCGGGGAGCAAGGACCAGGGAGGCGACCTGGGCTGGTTCCCGCGGGGCGTGATGGTGCAGGAGTTTGAGGATACGGCCTTCTCCCTGCCCGTGGGCGAGGTGAGCGGCCCAGTGCAGACCGCCTTCGGGTACCACATCATAGAGGTCCTGGAGCGGGGCATGCGGGAACTGGACGAAGCGGGCTGGGCCCAGGCCAAGGAGCGGGCCTTCCAGGACTGGTTCACCGCCGAGCATCAGAAAGCGGACATCGTCTACCTGGTGCACTTCGTACCCGAGGCAGAACTGACGCCGGAAGCGCCGGCCACGCCTGGCCAGTGACGCGGAGGGGGTCTCGTCGCAGTCGGGCGCGCCGCGGCGCGCCCTGGCGTCAGCCTTGACCTCACCCTATCCCCGCTGCCAGGAAGCCGGAAGGTGAGAGGTCCTATGGACTACGAAGCCGTCATCGGGTTGGAGGTCCACGCCCAACTCCTCACCCGGTCCAAGATGTTCTGCCGCTGCCAGGTCGTGGACTCCACAGAGGCGGAGCCCAACCTCTACACCTGCCCTGTGTGCACGGGCATGCCAGGGACCCTGCCGGTCATCAACCGCAAGGCCGTGGAGTTCACCATCATGACTGGCCTGGCCCTGCACTGCCAGATCGCCCGGCACACCTTCTGGGAGCGCAAGTCCTACTTCTACCCCGACCTGCCCAAGGGGTACCAGATCAGCCAGTACCAGTTGCCCTTGGCCTACGGCGGCTGGCTGGAGGTGGAGGCCGAGGGCGGCCGCAGGCGCATCGGCATCACCCGCGCCCACCTGGAGGAGGATACGGGGAAACTCGTCCACCGCGGCGACCACAGCCTGGTGGACTTCAACCGCGCCGGCGTGCCCCTCCTGGAGATCGTGAGCGAGCCGGACATCCGCACCCCGGAGGAGGCCCGCCAGTACCTGATCCACCTGCGGACGATCCTGCGCTACCTGGGGGTCAGCACAGGGGACATGGAAAAGGGGGCCATGCGGTGCGAGGCCAACGTCTCGGTGCGCCCCAGGGGCAGCCGGGAACTGGGCACCAAGGTGGAGGTGAAGAACCTCAACTCCTTCCGCTCGGTGAAACTGGCCCTGGAGCACGAGATCGCCCGCCAGATCGCCGTCCTGGAAAGGGGGGACCGGGTGGAGCAGGTGACCATGGGCTGGGATGAGGTCCGCGGGCGGACCGTGGTCCAGCGCACCAAGGAGGCGGCCGAGGACTACCGCTATTTCCCGGAGCCGGACCTGCCCCCTCTCGTGGTGGACGAGGGGTGGGTGGAGGAGATCCGGGCGCGCCTGCCCGAACTGCCCGAGGCGAAGCGGGCGCGGTTCGTGCGGGAGTACGCCCTGCCGGCGGACATGGCTGCGATCCTGGTGGAGGACCGGGCTGTGGCCGACTACTACGAAGCCTGTGTGGCAGCCTACCCCGACCCCAGGACGGTGGCCCACTGGGTGACCGGCGAGGTCTTCCGGCTCCTGCGGCGCTCCAACCAGGAGATCGGCCAGATCCGGGTCCCCCCAGCGCACCTCGCCGAACTCCTGCGCCTGGTGGAAGGGGGCACCCTCACCCTGAACCTCGCCAAGGCGGTCTTTGAGGAGATGTACGAGACGGGCCAGGCCCCGGGAGAGATCGTGCAGGCCCGGGGGCTGGCCGTGGTGGGG